>VFGE01000050.1 GCA_009392515.1 SAR202 cluster bacterium
AATCCATCCTGCTATTTGGTTTAGGTTCTGTTGTTTGACTATTGCAATTCCAATTAGTAATAAATATGAGCCGCTTATCAACATTGTCCCGTCAAAGATAGCTTCGGCAATAGTATACGCTTGAAGGTTATTTCCGCCATTTGTTACGAACGAGGGATTTAATACCGTCAAATGGATTACGGAGGATATTGAAAATGCAACTGCTGAAAAAAGAACTAGAATAGAACCAATTGCAGCGAGATTAGACCCAGGCTTTTGAGCTTCTGCCATTGAACGGGCAAAAAATATAGTACCAATGAAAATAGTTGATATTGCTACGGTAATTCCTATTGCAGTTACTCGTGCTAAAGTAGGATTGTCCAAACTTGCTTGAATATTAACAGCAAAATCTTCACTTGCAGCACTTGGTTCAAGAAGAATTAAAATAACTCCTGCTATAGGTCCTAAAACTAACATCCATCCAATTAATGTCTTTGATATCATAAGTTACCTCCTATTTTATGATGCTAAACATTAAATTTTTACAAGGCTTATAGTACCTCCATGAGGATTGAGAATTTCGTTTAATTTTGCAAGATTATTCTCATTATTTTCAATTGAAAAGGCTTCTGGCATTTTGATTTTAGTCACTTTATTCTGGGAAGTAAATGCAAAATGAATACAAAGGTCTCCTTCAGATTCAAGTAAAACATTTTTGATTGATTCTAGTATCTTATTATCTAAATATGGGTCATTAGACTCTTTGAATTTAATTTCGAGAAATGAATTATCATTAATTTCTTTTTCAGTATTTCCGTTAGTTAGAGGTTTATCAATCATAGTTCCATTTGTTTCTTTAGGTGTAGTTTCATTTACGATATTCGAATGAGATATAATTCCGTTCGTTTCTTTAGTTGTAGTTGTATTGGAAATCTCAGCATGGGGAATCGAGCCATTTATCTCTTTCGACCCGCTCTCATTGTATTTTGTCGATGAATTATCTGTTGTTTTATCAATAGAGAGTTGCGGAATTTTTAAATTTTCCACTGAGGTTATAAGTTGAAGGTCGCTACTTCTTATACTATAAAAATCATCTCTTCTTTCGCTTTCACGTAACTTACCAGTAGCCATAAGGTATGAGTTAATTACAAGGATTGGTTTGTATATGTCTAGAAGCTTTTGACTTATGTATAATTCGATTTCTCCACCGAGCATACTTATTTCACATGAAGCATATTCTTGATCATAGTTATTAAATCGATAAGTAATATTTTTTATTTGCCCAGCAATGCTGAGTGTTTTATTATTTTTCCCTTCTAGATTGCCTTTAAAAACATTTATTCTATGATTTTCCATGGTCGCTAGTTCTAATAAAGGATTATTAGTTAATACCTTTCCAAGTAGTTCTTGTTCCCATTCATTAATTTCAGAATTGGTTATAGGCTCTCCTTCAATTAAATAAATTGCATTCAAAGGACGTTCTACTTCTGTATCAAAAAGATCGAACATAGTCGTTTGCCCAGATTCATTTAATCGATGTTGTTCTTGACTCATTGAAACAATTCTATCCAAACTAGCAAGTATTGATTCTCTTTTCTCTAAACTATCAAAAGTTCCTACTTTTACTAAACTTTCTAAAATTCTTTTATTTATAGAGTGAATATTTCCGTGTTTGCACAATTCTTCAAGGTTTTCATATTCATGATTGTTATTTCGCCATTCAATTAAAGATTCTGCTGGTTTAAATCCAACATTCTTAATAGAGCCAAGACCAAATCGAATAGAAGGAACACTGTTTTCATTATGTTCTACTTTAAAGCTAACTCCGCTTTTATTAATATCGGGGGCAAGTACAGGAATGCGTAACCTGACGCATTCATCTATTGTATTTGATACCTTTTCAGTATTACCTAAATTAGAGTTAAGTAGTGCAGTCATGTATTCAACTGGATAGTTGGCTTTAAAATATGCCGTCCAATATGCAATCATTGCATAGCTTACACTATGTGCTTTATTGAATGCATACCCTGCAAAAGGCTCAATTAAATCGAAAACTTTTTCAGCTAATTCCTTGCTATGGCCTTTTGCTAAAGCGCCATCAATGAACTTAACCCGCTCGGAGACCATGATTTCTTGAACTTTTTTACCCATAGCTTTTCTAAATATATCAGCTTCACCAAGGCTATATCCTGCAAGAGCCTGCACAATGAGGAGTACTTGATCTTGATAAACAATAATTCCGTAGGTCTCTTCTAAAATATCTTTCAATATTTCATCAATGTATTGTACTTCTATTTCGCCATGTTTGGTTTTAATAAATGTTTCTATATGTTCCATAGGACCAGGTCTGTATAAAGCTATCATGGCGGAGATTTCTGCAATTGAATTGGGTTTAAGATCTTTGATATAACGCCTCATTCCCGAGCTTTCAAGTTGGAACACACCAGTTGTTTCTCCAGATCCTAATAAGTCAAATGCAGCTTGATTATCTATTTCAATCGCTGGTAAAGAAAGATCGATACCTTTAGTCTCTTTAATTATTTCGATTGTTTTACTTAAAATAGAAAGATTACCTAACCCCAAAAAATCCATTTTTAAAAGGCCTAGGTCTCCAATTGGCCCCATTGAAAATTGTGTAACTGGAACATCTGTATCAGTTTTACGAGGGGCATTTTGTAGCGGAATTACTTCAGTGAGAGGTTCTTTAGAAATGACTACTGCAGCAGCGTGTGTACCTGCATTTCTTACAACACCTTCGAGTTTTTGAGCTTTTTCAATAAGGTTTTTTATATTATTATCTGAATCTTTTAACATTTCGATCTCTTTGATTGAAGATACTGCTTCATCCAAAGAGTTCACGCCGAATGGGATTAATTTTGCTACTTGATCAACATCTCCGTAGGGCATACCTAAAGCTCTACCTGTATCACGCAATGCAGCTTTGGCCCTAAGTGTTCCAAAGGTAATTATTTGAGCTACATGATCAGAACCATACTTTTCACATACATATTGTAATATTTCATCACGTCTATCATCTTGAAAATCCATATCTATATCGGGCATTTCCTTACGTTCGTAATTTAAGAAACGTTCAAATACCAGTCTGTATGATATAGGGTCTATATCTGTTATTCCCAGTACATATAAAACTAAACTTGCAGCAGCACTTCCACGAACCCCAAAAAGTATGTTTTTTCTTCTCGTTTCTTTTGCAATATCCCATACAACTAAAAAGTAATTAGCGAATTGTGCAGTTTTTATAACATTTAATTCATACTCTAATCGCTCACGATATATAGAATCGTAGTTTGGTATTCTACGGTTAATACCATCCATACATAATTCAGTTAAGTATTCGAATGCGTCTTTGTTGTTGGGGGTAGGAAATTCAGGAAGATACACTTTATCAAAGTCTATAGTCACATCACACATTTCACCAATTTTCCAGGTGTTTTCATATGCCTGGGGAAATTCTGGAAATAACGTAGACATTTCTTGACTTGAACGAATGTGGTATGTTTGATCCTCCATTCGCAATCTTTTCCCATCCATAATATTTGTATTAGTTTGTATACAAATCATTAGGTCTTGGATTTCAGAGTCTGTTTTTTCAACATAGTGAGAATCATTTGTTAGGACAAGTGGGAGATTTAAATCTTTATTAAGATTAATTAGGCCTTTGTTGATAGATTCCAAATTGTCTACAAATCTATGATCTTGCAATTCTAAATAGAAGTCATCAAACACGTTGTTATGCCATTCGGCAATATTTTTTGCCTGTGTAAAATCGTTCGCTACAATTGCTTGGGAAAGCTGGCTGTTTGGACATCCAGAAAGAGCGATAATACCTTCTCCAAATTCTTCTAAAAGTTTTTTATCTACTCTTGGTTTATAGTAAAATCCTTCAAGATGCCCTTTAGAAACAAGTTTTATGAGGTTTTTATATCCGGTATTATTTTTTGCAAGAAGAGTTAAGTGGTAAGGACTTTTTTCTGTAGCGTTTTTTATATGCATACTTTCACGAGCTACATATACTTCACAACCAATGATTGGTTTTATGTTTTCACGCATGGATTCTCTATAAAAGTCGATAATTCCATAAAGATTTCCGTGGTCGGTTATAGCGATATGGTCCATGGATTCTTTTTTCACTTTTTCAATGAGAGAAGTGCCATGACTAAATGGTTTTACACGACTTAAGCCGTCTAACAAACTATATTCAGTATGTACATGTAAGTGACTAAATGGTTTCATAGCAAAAAATTTTAAATGGGCGGTAGTGGGCTCGAACCACTGACCTCCGCGATGTCAACGCGACGCTCTAACCAACTGAGCTAACCGCCCGGTTTATCGACAGTGTAACAATCAAGAAGATTGTATTCAATAAAAACTTATTATTAAATTTTATGTCCTTTATAATTTATCTAGATTAGAATACTGTTGCACTAGTTCCGTAATATTTTTGGAACCAGTTTTTTCAATTAATTTAACTAGTGTATTATTTATATTATTAGCAATATTTGGGCCTCTATAAATAAATGCTGTTAGTAGTTGGCCAGTATTAGCTCCTGCATATAAAACAGATAGTAAATCGTAGGCATTTGAAATACCCCCACAAGCATTAATGATAAAATCAAACCCAAATTCAGATCGAATTTCTTTGACCATTTGTATAGTTTGGGTTAATAAAGGCTTTCCACTCATTCCGCCTTTACCTACTGCAAGGCGGTCGTCACTGATTGGTTTTGTATTTGCAATGGTGAAGCCGTCGATTCCGCAAGAGATAGCAGTTTTGATTAATGAAAAAACTAATGTTTTTTCTTCATTTGTGGTATATGGTGGAAGTTTTAGAAAAAGAGACTTTTGTTTGTTTAGTGAATTTAGTAACTTAGCTAAATTATCCTGTTCTTGGAATATTTTAATATTACTTGTATTTGGTGAGCTTATATTTATTTCTAAAAAACTAGCATATGGTTGTATATCTGAATGACACGATAATAGATCTTCATGATCGAGCCCAGAAATACTGAGCATTATTTTACCTAGATTTTGTCGTTTTGATAAATCTTTTTGATATTTTTCAAGGAAATCTGTAACGTAGCTTTTACCTTTAGATGGAAATCCTAAAGCATTGATTAACGCCTCTTCTTTAATATTTCTAGCTATTCTAGGTTTTTCATTACCATATCTGGGAGAGTTAACTATAGTTCCTCCTATAACGTATCCAAATCCTAATAGAAGTAACGAAGTTAAAAATTCACAATCTTTGTCATATCCGGCAGCAAACCCCAAAGGAGATGGAAGATTTTGATCGTTAGTGTAGGATATTTGCAAACGCGGATCAGACGTTTTTTGAAATGAATGATATACTTCCCAAATAAGCTTTCGCTTCAAAAAAAAGTCAGCAAAAGATTGTGCTTTTTCTGGAGGCAATTTAAATAATATTGGACGTAATAGATTTTCATACATGGAATTGTATTTTCTTTCATACGATATTGTTTAATTATATATGTTTACATTAAGTATTTCAGTACGAAATATAGATAATATTTGAATTAAATGGAGGGCAATATGGCAGGACCATTAGAAGGAGTGAAAATTATTGATTTCACTCATTGGTTAGCAGGACCATTTGGGACTATGATTTTGTGTGATTTAGGTGCAGAAGTGATACATGTAGAAAGAATTACTGCAACAGATAGCAATAGAGGAGATGGACCCTATGTTAATGGTATAAGTTCTTATAGGTATTCATTAGAAAGAGGGAAAAAGTCCATACAAGTTGATTTGAAAGATCCTACAGGTTTACAGATTGTAAAAGATTTAATAAATAAGGCAGATGTTGTTACAGAAAACTTTTCAGTAGGTGTTATGGAAAAACTAGGACTTGGGTATGAACAATTTGAAGATACCAATCCAGGATTGATTTATGCTTCATGCTCAGGATACGGTCAAACTGGACCCAGGGCTCAGCAAGGAGCATTTGATGTGATAGCTCAAGGATTTAGCGGCTTAATGAGTATAACTGGTGAACCTGATGGTAGACCTATGCGTGTTGGTACTTCAGTAGGAGATACTTTTGGTGGTACTTATATGGCTTTAGGCATTCTATCAGCTCTTTATGAAAGGGATAGAAGTGGTAAGGGGCAGAAAATCGATGTAAGTATGGTAGAGAGTGTGATATATAACTTAGAAAATGCAATTATTAGATATTCTATAACAGGTCAGATACCTCAAAGAATTGGTACAAGACATCCTTTAATTACACCCTTTCAAACTTTTGAAACAGCTAACGGTTATATATGTATAGCAGGATTAAGAGATTGGGAGGCATTTTGTTTCATTTTAGGATTAGAAGAATTAGCAGCTGACGATCGATTTAATACAGGAGAAAAAAGAACACAAAATCACGGTGCTTTGGAACCAATTTTGACAGAGTCGTTAAAAAAACAGACTACTCAACATTGGATAGAGGTGTTAGATGGAATAGCAGTATGTGGCCCTATAAACAATTTGGAAGAGATGATTGAAGATCCTCATATAAAAGCCCGAAATTCGATTGTTACTTTACCTGTTCCTGGAGAAAATGAACAACAGGTTAAAGTATCTAATACTCCTGTCAGGCTTTCCAGAACTCCTGCAGATGTTAGCAAGAGAGCATTTGTAGTGGGGGAACACACAAAAAGTATATTAAATGAATGGTTAGATTATGATGATAGTACAATTATTGATTTAGAAGAAAAAGGTATATTAAAATCCTCAGACAATGAGTTTATTTAATTTTTAGTTTATATGATAATTGGTCTAGTAGGTTAATAGTGAATGGAGGAGATTATGATCTATGATGCTGAAAAAAGAAATATAACAATGGCTATCACCGGAGAGTCATTAATTTCTCGACAAATGAAGGTATTTAAAGAAAAGCCATTTCTTGCTTTGAGGGATGTTATAGCCAATGCAGATGTGTCTTTTACTAATGCAGAGATGTTGTTCCATAATTATGAAGACGCTCCTTCAACTGTTCCTGGTGGAACATATATGAGATGCGATCCACAATATATAGAAGATTTAAAGTGGATGGGTTTTGATATTGTTGCCACAGCAAATAACCATGCATGGGATTTTGGCGAAAATGGTGTTTTAACTAATATACAAAATTTAGATAAATATGATCTGCCATATGCAGGAACTGGTCCTAATTTAGCATCAGCCAGTGCACCAACGTATTTAGATACAAATGCCGGTCGTGTTGCATTAATTTCAGCTACAACTAGTGGACCTCCAGGAGGAAGAGCTGGAGATCAAAGAAGAGATGTTCGTGGCAGACCAGGCCCAAATTATATTCGTTGGACGACAGAATGGAACGTAGATGAAGAAATGATCAAAGGTCTAAAGTTGGTTGCTGATAAACTTGGTTGGTCTGAAACAATGAAAAACCGAGCTGAAAAAGGTGCTGAATTTGAAGATAATTCTGATAAATTAAGCCCTCCTTCTGACGATTTAGTATATTTCTTAGACCATGCTAGTTATCAAGACGAATCTTATACAAAATTTGTAAAAGGTAGTTCAATTCAGAAACGCACATATATAAATGAATCGGACCTCAAAAGGAATTTAGAACGTGTATCTGATGCAAAACGAATGAGTGATTGGGTATTATTTACCGTACATAATCATGAAGGTGGCGCAACAGAAAATGAACCATCTGATCATATAAAAGTTCTTGCACATGCAGTAATTGATGCAGGTGCAGATATGTTTATTGGCCATGGACCACACCAAGATAGAGGTATTGAAATATATAAAGGAAAACCAATTTTTTATAGTTTAGGTGATTTTATTTTACAGAACGACACTGTTGAACTTATGCCTCACGATAATATGATTCGTCAAAATTTGAGTTGGGAAGGAACCCCTGCTGATTTTTATGATGCTCGTGATGGAAGTGCATATTCAGCTGATAAAAACGCTGTAAGAGGACAGACTATTGAGCCTATCAGATGGGAAAGTGCTGTTGCTACTGTTCAATTTGAAAAGGGTGAAATGATAAAACTAGAATTATTACCTATAGATCTTGGATATGGGAAAGAAAGATCTCAGAGAGGCCGCCCAGTATTAGCTTCAGGACAAGTAGCAAAACAAGTTTTAGAACGTTTTCAGATCCTTTCAGAACCATTTGGTACGAAGATTACGATTGATGGTGACAAAGGTATTATCAATTTATAATTTATGGTAACAGATGAGATAAAAGAGTTAATTGATATAGCTGCGGAAAAAATTCATGCAGCTAGTCATGTTGTTGCTTTAGTTGGTGCTGGTATGAGCGCGGAAAGTGGAATACCAACATATAGAGGTTCAGGCGGTATTTGGACTAAAATTGGTGAACCAGATCCAAGAAGTTTTCAAAATTTTATGAACGATCCTAAATTATGGTGGGAACGAATGTTAAATCCTGGCCTAGTCAATGAAGAATCACCTGAACGGGCAAAATTTACAAAGGCATTGGCTGAAGCTAAACCTAACCCAGGTCATTTTGCATTAGTTAAGTTAGAAAAAATGGGTAAACTGGATACAATAATTACACAAAACGTTGATGGATTACATAGGATTGCTGGTAACAATAACGTTGCTGAGATTCATGGTAATAGAAATTATTACCGTTGTTTAGATTGTTCTAGCAGGTTTTTACGAGACGAATTTACCATCGTTGATATTCCTCCTAAATGCCCAAATTGCCAGGGTATGATTAAAGGTGATGGGGTAATGTTTGGAGAACCGATACCGACTGATGTCCTTACAAAATGTATTAGTGCTACCCAAAATTGTGATGCTATGTTGGTTTTAGGTACTTCTGGTACTGTATACCCTGCTGCATCTTTTCCTACAGAAGCTTACATGAACGGCGCATATATAGTTGAGATTAATCCAGAAAGAACACCAATATCAGATATTGTTACAACCCAAATAGCTGGTGCAACTGGTGATATACTTCCATTATTAGTAGAAAAAATACAAGAGTTGGGCTAATTATTTCCTATTGGTTTGGTACCAAATATTATGTGGTGTCAGATTTTTTTCAGAAATTTTATATGAAGGATCTAATTTCTCATTTTTTTGTTTGTTTTGTTTGGTGGTCAATTCTTCATCGTATACACTAAACTTAATGTTAATATTGTCACGTTCTAGAAATGTAACCATGCCTATAGGATTTTCTTTAGATATCTTTATAATTTGACCTATTTTAAGTTGATACCGTATTTCAACAGTTGTGGAGGCTGAATACCAGTCGGTTTGAACTCTGACTGTGTATGTATCTGGGAAGGGAGGATCAAATTGATTGGTAATTCCCATCCAAACTGAATCCCAGTTTTCAGGGGTTTGAAACCAGCAATTGGCTTTTAAAGTAATTGCTCCTGCTGGCGTATGGAAATCATTGAAAAGTGTATCAATTTTCCTCATGGCTATTTGGTAATCTTCTTGCGTCGTGGGTACATTTGGGTCTTTAGGAATTAGTTGGACCATTCGTGAACCATCCTCACCGACTGAGAGTATAAAGGGAATATCCACCACAGGATTTTCTGGAGTATACGTAACTTGGATATACTCTGGTACCCTTTGAATTTCCCAATTAGAACTACTATTTGGGTATACTACAAGGCCGAGTTCGTTACCTGCAGTAATCGGGGGGCAATGTAGAGAAGCTTGAGGTAGACGAGGACGTGTGGAAATTTTCTGAGGTTTTCGGTCATTATTATCTGTCATGAAGCAGATTACATCGTCCATCAGAAAGTACTCCTTGACTTAATGAATCTAAAAATAAAAAGGGAAGAGATTATCTCTTCCCTTTTAGGTGTTATATTATTATCTTCTAAAACCAGATGCACGTGTTGTGCAAAGTTTTTCACCTTTTTGATTGTAGAAGTTTACCTCTGTAGTGATAATTAACATATGTGAACCATCTCGCCCAACACGTTCAATAATATTTGCATAGCGTTGCTGTTTGTAGATTCTGTCACCTCGACTTGGATATTTAAAAATTTCCAAATCATTACCAGCGTTGAGGTTTCTTACTAAGTCAGTAGGGACACGAGGTAAAGATCCTTTTGGTCTTTCTTTGAGTTGTGCAACTCCATCTGCCACAGGGTTTTCTTTAAAAGCCTGTGTTACAGGATCGCCACCCCATGGTGGGGTTTTTGCTTGATAGCTAACATAAATTGGTGGGGTAATTAACTCACCAAATTTAGTGTCTTTCGCATATTCTTCATCCCAAAATCTAGGATCAGGATCCATAACAGCTTGTGTGAATCTGCGCACTCCTTCGTTTTCAATTAACCACCAAGAAGCCTCTGCCAATTCGCCCTCAACACCAATCATTGCTTTTACTTCATCTGTTAATTTTGTTTCAGATGTCGTCATAATTTTCCTCCTTAGGGGTTATGGTTTTTGACCATCCCAAATACTTCCAGTTTTTGCGATTTGTTGTATAGGTGTAATACTTTCGATATTCCATCCCTTTTGTTCTAACCATGCATCAAATGCATCTTGTGAAGGAGAATGACATTCTGCCATTAATTTACCGTCGCCTAAATGTAGAACAGTAGTAATTGTTGTTCGTGCATCTGGGCGCCAATTTTTTGTAGCAGCCATTTGTTCTCTAAATTTTTCTGGATTATCCCATCCATCAGCAGTACCTATTGCTAACCAACGTGGCATAATTGCCTCCTTAATAAAAAGTTTGTTTATATGTTAATTATTCTTCTGGAGCGACAAAAGGATATGGTATCTCTTTTCCGCCTTTTATTGGCAATACAATTGTTCCATTTCCTGGACATGTATTAATACCATCTTGGTTTGTCATTCCTGTTTCGACTTCAACAAACCCTAGTCCATCTTTTTCATATTTGTTAGTTACTTTTGCATGAACAGTAATTGTATCTCCAGGAACAATCATTGCTCTGTGTTGAAATTGAACCTTCCATGCCCATCCATTAGGTAAGCAGAGATCCTTTAAATATTGAGGCATTACACTTTGCTTCCATGAACCTTGTGCCAAAATATTTGGTAGTCCATCATGATAAATACTGAAGTCTTGATCATAGTGAATCCTGTGCCAGTTTTCAATCGCAGCGCTCCATCTAAATAAGTGTGTTGGAGTCATTGGTCCAATAACATATGGTGGCAAATCTTGCCCAACTTCTACGTCATCGTAATATGTTTGTTCTTTATTTCTTAACTCTTCTTGAGTAGGCATAACCATTCTCCTTTCTTGAAAATAATTTTATCTTCTAAAGCTTGAAGATCGTGTGATACAAAGTAATGTACCATCTTGATTTCTGTATGTTGTTTCCATTGTGATGATTAACATATGAGAACCGTCACGACCTACACGTTCTGTTATGTTATGGTATTTGTTTTTCGCAAACACCCTATCTCCCATTGATGGGTATTTATATACTTCAATCTCATTTCCAGCATTTAATACTCGCACGAGATCAGTAGGTATATCCGGCAGTGCTCCAGGTCTACTACTGGTTCTTACACCACCAATACCATCTGAGACTGGATTTTCCCTAAAAGCTCTAGTAACAGGATCATCCTCACGAGGATGCGTTCTATTAAGATAGGTTACATAAATTCCCGGGGTGGTAGTTTCACCAAATTTTGTGGATTTTGCAAATTTTTCATCATAGTGCCTAGGATCTGGATCCATTACGGCCTGAGTAAATCTTCTCAAACCTTCTTTTTCAACCCCCCAGACAGTGACTTCGTGTTCTTCACCCTCAACACCTATTAGAGCTTTTATGTCATCAGTTAATTTACTTTCTCCATTTGAAGTCATGACCTCTCCTTCCTTCACAGTCGAATTTTCTTCCTTTTGACATAAAACGGGGATATAAAAACACTCTGAAAAATGTTCAATTTCTTGTCTTTAATAACCCCAAAAGCTACTTAGTAGACGGATAATACTGCACCTTTACATTAGAGTCAATACCATCTTAGGTTAGAAAATGACACTTTAATTGACAGAAAATTAAAGAAAGAATACAATGCTGCATCCGTAAAATATT
Organism: SAR202 cluster bacterium; assembly: GCA_009392515.1. Taxonomy (NCBI): domain Bacteria; kingdom Bacillati; phylum Chloroflexota; class Dehalococcoidia; species SAR202 cluster bacterium. The sequence continues at coordinate 12,048 of VFGE01000050.1, forward strand.
AATAATAAAATTGTATAATAAATGAATGTTAGAAAAACTTGTTTTTATAATAACCGTCAATAGGAGAATTAATGCAAAAAAGTAGCATTATTAGAATTGGTGACAAGGTTGTTAGGAAACCTCGAACAAAAGAATTTGAAACTGAAATAATACAGGAATCATTTTCTAATACTTCTGTTAGATCAAGGAGATTTGAATCTCCATTACTTATAATTTATATTTTTGGTTTTATTATCTCCTTGGGAACTTTATTTTTATGGTTACCTATTTCAAATAATAGTGATGAATTCACCCCATTTATAACTGCATTATTTACATCAACTTCTGCCGCTACATTAACGGGATTAGTTACTGTTAACACTTCGGAGTATTGGAGTTTTTTTGGCGAGATAACAATAGCAATTCTAATGTTTTTAGGTGGTGCTACTTTTATGAGTGCTGCAACATTTTTGTTAGTTGTTTTTGCACAACAATTTACTTCAAGTAATCAATTAGTATTATGGGAAAACCAACCCATAAAGGAGATGATAGGGTCATCGAATATATTGAGAATAACTATTCAAGTTGCTGCTTTAGGTTTAATTATTCAAATAGCTGCTGCTATTTTTTATTATTACCGTTTTATAAATTTATTTCAGAGTAATGGCGAAGTAATTTGGCAATCTATATTTTTATCTATATCTTCTTACAATAATGGTGGCTTTACTATAATACCGGATAGTTCGAGTTTAACAGTGTTTTTTCAAGATCATATAACCTTGTTATTTATAGCTTTTATGATTTTTCTCGGGAGTCTTAGCTACCCAGTAATATTAGAATTATTGAAATTTAAACGTTTTAAACGATTATCTTTAGATACAAAATTGGTACTTGTTACAACTATAAGTTTAGTAATTTTAGGTACATTATTCTTTCTTGTTACTGAATCAGGAAATTCAGCAACATTCAAAGATCAAAATTTTATAGAAAGAATTGGTACTTCGCTTTTTCAATCTATAAGTGGAAGAACTGCGGGCTTTTCATCAGTAGATTTTAGTTCAACAAGAGAATATACCAATATTTTATATGCTGGATTGATGTTTATTGGAGGTGCATCAGGCTCAGTTGCAGGAGGTATAAAAGTGACAACTTTCGCAGTAATAGTACTTGCGATTATGACTGCTAGTAGAGGTAAAACTTATGTAGAGGCTTACGGAAGGGAAATACCTAATTCATTAGTAGTTAGAGCTTTTTCACTTTCATTTATTGCAATTATATTTATTTTCACAATTGCTTTTTTATTAGTTATTACAGAAAATATTACTTATAGTAAAGTGTTGTTTGAAGTGATTTCTGCATTTGGAACAGTGGGATTATCAACAGGTATTACTTCTTCATTGTCTGATATTGGCCAATTACTGATTATATTTACAATGTTTATAGGTCGAGTTGGTCCTTTAACAATTGCATTAGCTTTAGGTAGGAGTAGGTATACTGCACTATATCGTTATTCAGAAGAAAGAATTAGAATCGGATAAATACTAAGAAAAGGAATAAAGATGGCAAGACAGGCTATAGTAGTGGGTTTGGGAAGATTTGGAATAAGTTTAGCACAAGAATTAGACACACTCGGATTTGATGTTTTAGCACTTGATAGTAGCGATCATGTAATTGAAAACTTACAAGGTCAGTTAACATACATGATTAAGGGCGATTCAACAAGTGAGGCTGTATTACGTGATTTAGGTATAGCAAATTATGATTTGGGGATAGTGGCTATTGGGACTGATATTCAGGCTAATATAATGACTACAATTCTACTTAAAACGCTAGGTGTTAAACAAGTTATTGCCAGATCAAATAATACTCTTCATTCTCAGACTCTTGAAAGAGTTGGCGCCGATAAGGTAGTTAATCCTGAACATGATGCAGGTGTTCGAATGGCACATACATTATTTAATCCTGACGTACAAGATTATTTATCTGTAGCATCAAAGTTCGGTATAAGTAGAGTTAAACCTCCTATCAATGTGGTAGGAAAAACTATAGAAGAATCAGGATTAGGTGGAACTAGAGACAAATATGGCGTTTCAGTGTTAGCTATTCGTAGAGGAAAAGATCCGATAATTTTCCCCGCAAAAGATGAATCAATACGAGAAAATGATGTTTTATTTATTGCAGGAAGAGATGATCTTTTAGATCGAATGAGATCTGAAGACATTAATAATTAGTTATCAATTAGAGGATGTATGGGTAAATATACTATAGTTGTACCGGTAATCGGGGATGTGACAGATGAGCATGCTATTAATTTAGCTAAACTTATGGCTCAACAAAACAAAGGACAAGTTTTTGTTTTTCATGTTATTGAAGTTGGGCGACAATTACCTTTAGATGCGGATTTGGCGCCAGATTTCAACATAGGCGATGGTATTTTAACTGGCGTAGAATCACAAGCAAAAAAAATCAATCTTAGGGTTGAGGCAGAGTTATTGCAAGCAAGAGAAGCTGGATTGGCTATTATACAAGAAGCTGTTGATCGAGATGCCAGTTTAATTATTATGTCTTCAGAGTATAAAAGAGCACACGGTTCTTTTACATTAGGTTATACTATCCCATACGTTTTAGAAAATGCACATTGTCCGGTGCTATTATATAGAAATGAAAAATAACTACAAAGGTTCGTTATGAATATTGTTATCATGGGCTGTAATCTGATTGCTGTTAATGTTGCAGAAAAGATGTCGCAAAAAGGGAATCATGTATCAATAATTGATGTTGATGCAGATAATTTTTTAATAATTGATGAAACTGAAAATATTAAAACTATTATTGGAGATGGCACAGTTTCCAGCGATTTGGAAAGTGTTGGGATAGAAGGTAGCGATATATTCTTAGCTTTAGAACCGAATGATAATCGGAATATATTAGCTGCACAAAAAGTTAAGTCTTTGTACAACATTGACACTATATTGTGTTTGGTTTCAGATCCCAAAAAAGATGGAATATTTCGAAAGTTAGGTTTAAACGTTATTAGTACTACAAGCCTGATATCTGATATTGTGTTAGATTCTATAAGATAAATAAAAAGGGAAAATATGTACGCCTTAATATTAGGATGTGGAACGATTGGATATAATTTAGCTTCAGAACTTCTAGCAAGTGGAAATGAGGTTTTGGTCTTTGAACCTGATGCAGTACGTTATTCATCAGTTGTTAATTCTTTTGGCAGTATAGCTTTGCAAGCAGACGGTACAAACCCAAACAGTTTGGAAAAAGCTGGAGTCAGAAGAGCAGATTTATTAATAGCTGTAACTGGTGACGATTCTTCAAATTTGATTGGATGCCAAGTTGCAAAATTATCATTTAATATTCCAAAAACCATAGCTTTGGTAAATAATCCAGAGAATGAAATTTTATTTAAAGAACTAGGTGTTGATGTAATAATTAATCACACCGATGTAATATTACAAGATTTAGAAGATAGTATTCCAGAACAACATAAACCCTCATTTTTTGAAATGCCTTTGTCAGAAAATTCTCAAAAAAAAATCTTTCGTGTACATGTTGAACTGGAAAGCAATGTTATTGGTATTAAAATTAATGACATTCAATTACCAGAAGATACGTCTATTTTAATGATTATTGATGGGCGAGGAAATTCGAAGAATATTGATTCAAATACAACTATTGATATTGGCGATGAATTGATATTTATCGGAGATGAAGATTCTATAAGAGTCTTAAATAATTGGCTTACAATGTAGGAGATTATATGACACGTACAATAGCATATTTAGGACCAGCGGGAACTTTTACGGAATTAGCTGCTCAATTGTATGATTCAGAAGCCAATTTGGTACCACAACCAAGCTTTCGTGCAGTATACGATTCGGTTGGAATAGATAGTGATCTAGCTGTATTACCTATCGAAAATAGTTTAAATGGATCAGTTGTAGATACTCTAGACTTATTAATTCATGATCCTTCATTGATTATTTGTGATGAAGTAATAATTAAAATAGAACACCATTTTATTCTTGACCCAAATACTGATGTAAATAACATAGAAAATATTTATTCACACCCACAAGCACTAGCACAATGTAAGCTATTTATTGAATCTCATTTCCCAAATGCAAATCTAGTAGCTTCGCTAAGTACTGCTTCTGCAGTTGAACAAATAAAAGGTGATTCTTCAGGTGCAGCAATTGGAAATCGAGGTTCAGCTGAACTTTATGGAATGAAAATTATACATCAAAGTATTCAGGATAACTCTTCAAATGTGACTAGATTCGTAGTTTTAGGTAAAGATTATACAGATTCAAGTGGGTCGGATAAAACTTCATTGTGTTTTACATATGACGTTGATAAGCCTGGGCAGCTATATGATACGTTAGGTATCTTTGCTTCCAATAATATCAATTTGATTAAAATAGAATCTCGACCTTCTAGAGAAGGTTTAGGCCAATATATATTTTTAATTGACTTTGATGGACATCAAAATGATGAGAATATTAAACATGTGATGAAAAAGTTAAGAAACCAAACAAGTCAGATACGAGTGTTTGGTTCGTATCCTAGATTTAATGAGGTCTAATTATTATGGTTAAAGCGAATTATATAAGTTGTGAAGACTTATCAAATTTAATTACTAACAGTATTGATTTTTGTTTACTTGATGTACGTTCTAAAGCAGAATTTAATGAGAAACATATCTTAGGTTCAAGCTCTATTCCTAGGTCAGATCTTGAATTTCAACTACCACGTTTAATTCCGTATAAACAAACGAAAATTATATTAAATGACAGTGATTCCAAAAGATCTTTTTATTCTGTATCGCAACTTTTTCATATGGGATATTCAAATGTATTGGTATTAGAAGGTGGCTTAAATAAATGGATAGCTGATGGATATTCATATACTGAGGGTATGAATGTTCCTAGCAAAGCCTTTGGTGAGCAAGTTTTACATACTGACGATCCTCCCGAAATAACACCGGAAGAACTTTTTGAAAAGATCCAAAATGGTGAAAAGCTATTATTAATTGATACGAGAACTCCTGAAGAATATTCAAGAGCTACTATGCCAAATAGTATCAGTATTCCTAATGGAGAATTAATAAATCGAGTTCCACAATTGAATGAAGAGTTTGATGGACAAATCGTAATACATTGTGGTGGAAGAACAAGGAGCATTATTGGGGCGAGCTTAATGCATGCTTTAGGTTATAAAGATATTATTTCTTTAAAAGATGGCACGATGGGCTGGTTATTAGCTGGATATGATCTTCAATATGATAATGATGTAGAAGATTTTGTTGATACAACATCGGGTTATAAAAAACTTGCTCAACAATTAGCTGAAAATATGCGTAAACAAAATGGAATACAAACCATTGAACAATCTGAGCTTAAAAATCTTTTTGATGAAAATATCCAAAGTAATATTTACTTTATCGACGTTAGAACTGAATCTGAATATAAACAATCACATTTATCAGAATTCGATTGGATGGCAGGCGGTCAGTTAATTCAGCGTACGGATGAAACTATTGGTGTAAAAAATGCACGAGTTATTCTAGTTTGTAATGATATGACACGATCGACGGTTGCTGCGTATTGGTTAAAAAGGATGGGTTATGACAATATCCAAGTAGTTTTGGGAGGTATGAATGAATGCGCAAGTAATGAATTTAAGTTTAGTTCAGAATTTTCAAAACCTGACATAGATCTTCCTGTAAATTACAAATCTATTAGTACAAATGAATTACTTAATAGTATAAATAACAAAGAAAATCAGACAATTTTATTTTTGGGAAATAGTGCAAATTATAATGAAGGTCACA
>VFGE01000051.1 GCA_009392515.1 SAR202 cluster bacterium
TGGAAAGCTTTCATCGTCTTGCCAGTATGGGCTTACTAGGAATTACTATCGATGAAAAATATGGAGGTGCTGGCGGCGGTTTCAAAGAGTTTTCTATAGTAACAGAAGAAATCGCTAAAGCTTGTGGCGCTACTTCTGCTATATATGGATCTCATATAGGATTAGTACTACAAAGTATAGCCAGATTTGGCAATGAAGAACAAAAATCAAGATTTTTACCACCACTAATTAACGGAACATCCGTTGGCGCTTGGGGTCTTACAGAACCTGAATCAGGTTCTGATGTTGCTTCAATGTCTACTACATCTACTTCAGGGGATGGTCTGTATAGATTAAACGGAACTAAACATTTTATAACTAATGGCGATGTAGCTGATACTTTTGTAATTTATGCAACCCAAAATCGTGAATTAAAAAGCAAGGGTGTAAATTGTTTAGTAGTTGAGAGAAATACTCCTGGATTTCAAACAATCAAACAAGATGGAAAACTGGGAATGAAAGCTTCTAGTACTGCTGAATTAATATTTGAAGATTGTCCTGTCCCAGAAGAAAATCGATTAGGTGAAGAAAATACTGGTTTTTATTCAGCAATGCAAATATTAGAATCAAGTAGAATTGCAATTGCCGCACAATCCGTAGGCATAGGCCAAGCCTGTCTTGAAGCAGCTACAAATTACGCAGTTTCAAGAAAAACTTTTAATAACCCAATAGCTTCATATCAAGCTATACAATGGATGTTGGCTGATATGGCTACTGAAATAGACGCAGCGAGATTATTAACTCGTAGAGCCAGTATCCTAAAAGATATGAAAGAACCTCATAACAAAGAAGCATCTATGGCTAAGTTGTTTGCATCTGAAAGTGCTAATAGAGCTGCAACCAAAGCAGTACAAATCCTTGGTGGTTATGGATACTTTAAATCTAGCCATGTAGAAAGATACTTTAGAGATGCAAAAATAACAGAAATTTATGAAGGCACAAGCGAAATTCATCGAATGATTATATCGCGCTCAATCATTAATCAAGCAAATAATAACTAATATGGATAATAATGAAATAAGAGTACTAATTGCCAAACCTGGACTTGATGGACATGACCGCGGAGCTAAGGTTATTACTCGATATTTGTCAGAGCAAAACATCAAAACGAAATTTTCCGGAATTAGAAAAACACCTGAACAAATAACAGAATTAGCTGCAAAAATGGACGCAAATATCATTGGTATAAGTATATTATCAGGAGCGCATTTAGAACTTGTAGCGGAACTTTTTGACTGTTTGTATAAAAAAGAAATGGATCATGTAAAAATACTCGTCGGTGGCATTATACCTGAATCAGATAAAGAGGCCCTAAACTCATTAGGAGTAAAAGGAGTTTTTGGACCAGGCACCTCACTCGAAGAAATTGAATTATCTATACGAAATGCACATGGGGAATAAATTTTATTAAGGAAGGTATTTATTCTTGCTTTTACAATTAGGAAATTTATTAAAATCAGCTACAGGAACAAAAAAACTTCATAATATTTATTATGATGAAATAATTGTCGATGAATTCAATATCATATCCAGTAGTGGTGTAATTTGTCTTACAAAAATTAATATGGGTGTCTGGGCTAATACCAAAATACAATTATCAATAGCTTCTAATTGTGATCGTTGTTTGGAAAAATATAATCAAGAAATACATATAGAATCTGATGATATTTTCTATCATTTTGACTATTTAGGCAAAAACCATGAATTATATGATAGAATAGATGGTCCTGAGTTTTTTTATATAAAAGATAATACGATTGAATTAACAGAATCATTCAGGCAAAACATATTAGTTAATATGCCAATAAAGTTATTGTGCAATTTAAATTGTCAGGGTATAAAGAATAAAAATAATAGAATTACAAATACTAAATAAATCAATATCGAAGATATATAAGGAGATAATATCATGGGGGCTTTACCTAAAAAAAAGCGAACTCAGTCAAGAAGAGGAGCTAGAAAAAGCCATGTAAGTTTGAAAGCACCGACCTTAACTTTGTGCACTCAATGTGGTCAAAAAATTCCAAGCCATCAAGTTTGTTCAATATGTGGATACTATAAAGGCGAATTGATTAAAGAAACTAAAGTTCAAGAAATAATTTAACGATTACATACTTTGAAAATATATATTTGGTGATATATGGATAATGCAATAATTTTTCCAGGACAAGGTGCACAAGAAGTAGGTATGGGGAGAAGCCTTTTTGAAAACTCTGAATCTGCTAAAGATATTTTTCTGCGCGCTGACGAAGCTTTAGGTTTCTCTTTATCTCAGATAATTTTTGAAGGACCTTCAGAAGAACTCGAACGTACCATAAATACTCAACCTGCTATCCTAACAATGAGTATCGCCTGTTTTGAGGCATATAAATCCATGCATGCTCTAAAGGTTTCAGAAATTGCGAGATTTTGTGCAGGTCATAGTCTAGGCGAATACACCGCACTAGTTGCAAGTCAGGCAATCAGTTTAGAAGATGGGGTAAAATTAGTTAGAGAACGTGGAAGATTAATGCAAGAGGCATGTGACAGAGTTGATAGTGGCATGGCAGCTATAATCGGACTAGAAGAAGAAATTGTCCAAGAAGTCTGTAAGGAAACAAATACCCAAGCTGCCAATATAAATAGTCCAGGTCAAATTGTAATTAGTGGACTAAAATCTGATATCGATAACGCAGTCAAAATTGCATCTGATCGTGGAGCAAAAAGAGCAATTCCTTTGAAGGTTAGTGGAGCGTTTCATTCATACCTTATGAGCTCAGCTTTATCTGAAATGAATGAAGCAATCAAAAATGTTACTTTTAATAATTCTTCAATTCCTTTAATTGCTAACTGTTCTAGTAAACCTATGAGTAATGTATCCGAAATACGCGAAGAATTGTCAGAACAATTATGTGGATGTGTTTATTGGCAAAGAGGTATTGAACATATGACAAATGAAGGTATTACAACTTTCTATGAATTCGGCCCAGGTAAAGTGTTATCAGGGATGGTGAAAAGAATCTCAGAAAATTCAATCACACATTCGATTTCAGATTATGAATCTTTGATTAATTTGCAACCTGAAAATTAAGGAAATTATGGACCCTCTAAGGTTACGCAAAGATCGCGAGTTAATAATAAAAATACTATACGAAATTGATAGTACTTCACATCCACTAGAAGCAATTATATACAATACGTTTAAACGTATAAAACTTAATGCTTCTAGAAGAGACTACATATCATCTACATCAGAAGGAATTATTGCGAATCTTTCCACTATTGACGAAACTTTGTCAAAATATGCGATAAGTTGGCCAATAGAACAAATATCCCTTATTGATCGAAATATTTTACGCTTATCAATTTATGAGCTGCAAAATTCTGATACAAACACGACTAGTATTGTTATCAATGACGCTGTAGAATTAGCAAAGAATTATGGAAGTGATCAATCAGGTAAATTTATTAATGGAGTCTTGGGCTCCTACGCCAGAAAAACACTGAATAAAACATAAAATATAACTTGAGGAGGAATATTGTGGCGACAGTTTTAGAAAGAGTACAACAACTTACAGCGGAACGTTTGGGAGTCGATGAAGCATCGGTTGTTCCTACAGCTTCCTTTATTGATGATCTAAACGCAGATTCTCTTGACTTGGTAGAATTGATTATGGCACTTGAAGAAGAATTTTCAAAAGATGGAGACCCACTAGAAATTCCTGATGAAGATGCTGAAAAAATCACAACCGTACAAAGTGCTGTTGACTACATCCAATCTAAAGGGATTCAAGATTAGATAAACTCAAATCTTAGTCGTATGAAAAATCTGACGGATATTTCAGAACTAATTAAAAATTGTATAAAATGTGAGCTATCTCTAACGAGGATTAATGCTGTACCAGGTGAAGGTTTTTTTCAATCTAAGTTAATGCTTATTGGAGAAGCACCTGGTTATTACGAAGATAATAGCGGCCAACCGTTTGTGGGTGCAGCTGGGAAATTACTTACAAAATTACTTAATTCCATCGGTTTATCGAGGGATGATGTATTTATTACTAACATTGTAAAATGCCGACCTCCTAATAACAGAGACCCTTCCCCAAATGAAATAAATCAATGTTCACCATACCTCAGTAAACAAATTGAGCTTATTAATCCTGCTCTGATCATAACTTTGGGTAGACATTCTTTGTCATACTTTGTTCCCAAACTTCCTATTGGCAAAGCTCATGGTACTATTATCAATCAAAATGGCTATACAATTTACCCAACTTATCATCCTGCTGCCGCTTTAAGACAAACAAGATTCCATCAAATCCTTTCCGAAGAGTTCCTACGCATCCCTAATCTTATAAAATCCTTAGAAACAAAAGTAGAAAAACCGGAAACCCTCAACGATCAGTTGCAATTATTTTAAACTTAGGCTAATTAGACATATTTCTTTTTTTTGTCTAAAATTATCGAGAATTACTTAAAAAATGAGAATGATATATGTTCACCAGCATTCTAACAAATATAAAGAAGCTCACACGTGAACTTTCAGACAATCCATCTGCACAAGCTGCAGTTCTTTTTGCAGCTTCAATAATAATTATTTATCTCCAAAGACAGTATATCCTTGAAACTTTCATACCAAACATCAATGAAATAATTCTCACATATATTGGGTACGGATTTGCAACCTTTTCGATATTTTTCATTATTTTAATGACAGTAGTTATCCGTTTCAAAAAAGATTCATTACAATTTAAATCACAGTTATTATCCACACTACTAACAGTTATTTCTATCCAACTATTAATGGGAGCATTTAAAGGCCCCCAAGGAATTGTATTTAAAGAAACCACTGGAGGAAAATTAGGAAAGTACTTATGGGAAGATTTCTATATTCCAGGCCCTGTCTTATTACTTCTCTTAATTGCAAGTGCTTTTTACATTTCATGGCCCAAATTTTCTTTGGACAAGTTAAAACTATCCAAACAATATTTACTTTCTTTGTTATATTTTTTAAAGAAAATATTTAAATCAAAAAACAAAAAACCAAGAATAGTCGAAAAAAGAACCTATCAAGAAACAAAAGAAAATACAAAACCTACAATAGAAGAACATAGAAAAAACTCCAACCAAAGTAATTATCAACCAATTAAAAA
>VFGE01000052.1 GCA_009392515.1 SAR202 cluster bacterium
CTAATTGGCCATATGCGTCTACTGCTTTTTGTATTACAGCTTCTCCACCTGTCATAAGAGAAACATCTTCGTAAGACGCAACAGCCTTACCACCGTTATCAGTAATTTCTTTTACTACTTGATCCGCAAAAACTGGAGAATTACCAGTACCATCAACTTCACACCCCAAATCATTTACAACTACTGAAGCTCCTTCTTCGGCTAATAATAATGCTACTGCTCTTCCAATGCCTCTTCCTCCACCGGATACAACAGCTACCTGATCAGCAAATCTGCCAGACATTATGGACCTCCTTTTTGTTATTAATATTTAAAATAGCCAACGTATTATACAAAACAAACGTATGTATAACTACACAATAATAGTATTTATTATTTATTGTTACTATAAATAAACATGATGTATAATGCCCTAAAGAATAATTATCAAATAAATATCGAAAATGATTTAAGGAGTAAATCATAGACGGTAATATTACAATGGTCATACTATTAATAGTATCGCTTTTATTATCTGCCTTTTTTTCGGGATCTGAAGCCGCTTTCTTATCTTTGCAACGAGGAAGACTTGCAAAGCTTATTAAAGATAAAATTCGTGGTGCGGAAGAAATTGCAAAATTACTAGAACATCCAGAAAAGCTTCTTGCTACTGTACTTACTGGAAATAATATTGTTAATACTGCTGCTGCATCTATAGGCACGGCTTTAGTTATTTCTATATTTAAAAACAATGATGTTCCAAATTCTATTTCAGTATTAATTGCAACTATTATTGTATCTGTTTTGCTGCTAATTTTTAGTGAAACTATTCCAAAAACAATTGCAGTCCGTAATTCGGAAAAAGTAGCTTTATTAGCTGTTAAAGCCTTGAAAAAAGTATCTTATCTATTTTTCCCTTTTGTATGGTTTCTAGAAAAGATTAGTAAAATCACTGGGCGCTTATTTGGTATAAAAGATGCCTCAATAATTTCTGAAGAAGAAATATTAGCCTTAATTGATGAAAGGCAACAAATAGGAGAAGCTGATGCAAGTGAAGCTCAAATGCTTGAACGTGTATTCAGATTTAATGATACGAAACTTTTTGAGGTAATGACTCCAAGAACTGAAATTATTGCAATTGATCAAAATTGTACCCTCGAAACTTTTCTAGAAATATATAAAAACCACACCCATTCGCGCTTCCCAATATATTTAGGAGACATTGAAAATATTACTGGAACAATTTCTGCTAAAGATATCCTAACAGGTTTGAGTGAAAAAACTATAACTAACAAATCAAAAGTGGCAGATTTTCAAAGAACTGCATATTTTGTACCCGAAACAAAATTAGTTAGTGAATTGTTCACTGAAATGCGACTATATGGATATAAAATCGCATTGTTAGCTGATGAATTTGGTGGATTAGCAGGATTAATTACTCTGGAAATGTTAATGGAAGAAATAGTCGGAAAAGTTGGAGAAGAAGGCCAATTAATTGCGAGTGAAATTGAAGAGTTAGGTGCAAATACTTTTCTTATTGATGGTGCAACACGTATTGAAGACATATCAGAAACGATTGACCTTACTATTCCAGATGGAGATTATGAAACTATGGCAGGTTTTGTATTATACAATTTAGGAAATATCCCAAGCATAGGTGATTCATTTATGTATGAATACTATCGTTTTGAAATTACTGAAATGAAAAATGTACGTATCGAACAAATAAAAATTACTAAAACCAGAATAATTAAAAATCTAAAATAGTTGCTAAATTATGTGTGAGAATCTGGTATGAAGATTGTTGAAGAAGTTAAAAATGTATTGTATCAATGTAATTTATCCAATAATAGAAACCAAAAATTAGTAGTGGCAGTTTCTGGTGGGCCTGATTCTATTTGTCTATTAGATTCACTTATAAAAATTTCTACCGATATCCCCTTCAAAATTCATGTTGTTCATATCAATCATAAAATACGTAAAAAAGAAAGTGATATCGATGAAAAATATGTAGAAAATTATTGTAAAAAATTCAATATTATATTTCACTCAGAATCTATAGATATACCAATAATTGCAAAAAACCTTAAACAATCCATAGAAACAACAGCAAGAACTCTGAGATATGAAAAACTGTTTGAGTATTGCAAAAGTATTAAGTCTAATTTTCTTTTAACAGCTCATAATGCAAATGATTCAGTAGAAACTATCATGATGAACTTTATAAGAGGTAGTGGATTGCGAGGTCTTAAAGGTATTGTTTTAGAACGTGAGGTCGATGGCATTAAATTAATCCGGCCTTTAATTAATATCCAAAGGAAGGATATAGAATCATACCTAAATCAAAATCATATTAAGCCTCGAATCGATTCTTCTAATGATGACGTCCAATACACAAGAAATAATATCAGAAAAAATACTCTACCAATATTAGAAAAACTAAACCCTGGCTTACATGAAAATTTACTGCAATTATCAAAAATCTCTTTCGAAATTGATAATTATTTTCAAGAAAAAATTAAATTCCATCTAAAAAACTTAATAATATCTTCAAATACCAATAGTTTGAAATGTAAAAACTTAGTAATCGATCGAAATTACTTTAATAACTTAGAAAAAATAATACAAAGTTACTTGGTCGATAAATTATTTACTATGGTAACGAATTTATCAGCTAACCACCTGAATTATCAGTTAATACAAAACGCGATACAATTAATCAAAAATAAGTCTAGCAGAAAACTAACCCTGCCGCAGAATATAATTCTTGAAGTAGATTATACAACCGCTTCTTTTTACGAAAATAATCAAGACACTATTCACTCAGATCTTAATCCTTCTGCCATCAGACTTGACGGATCTATTACAAAATTTGATAACTGGAAACTCCATACGGAAAAAATTGAAAATATAAATTCCACTCAGAAAATAGAACAAATTATTAATCTCGCTAAAGAAAAACACTACGAAGGATATTTTGACTACGATAGTGTAGGAAGTAATTTATTTATACGTTATAGAAACATAGGTGATAAGTTTGAACCAATCGGTTTGGCAGGACATCAATCATTAAAAAAATTCATGTCAAATCGACATATTCCTATATCTCAACGTAATACTACACCCATAATCACAAATGGCTCGAAAATATTGTGGGTTATTCCCTATCAAACATCTGAATTTGCTAGAATTACTCATGATACTACAACAATACTAAAAATCTCTGCGATCAATGAGTGATTATTTGATATTTTCACTTCACTTTAGGAATTCCTAAAAACCTGAGACGAAATATACCTTTCAAATCTTCTATAATTGTTTTAACTACATTCACTCTTGAATCTTTATCGTCTGTCCATTGAACTGGTATATTTGCTATTTCAAATCCAGATTTTTCAGCAATCAATAATAATTCTGTATCAAAGAACCATTTATTATCTTTTATTAAAGGTAATATTTTTTTTGCTGTAATTGTACGTAATCCCTTAAAACCGCACTGTGCATCATGAAATTTATTGAAAAAAAATATCTTGAGTAAAAAATTATACCCTCTTGAAGTTAATTCTCTTTGAAAAGAACGATTAGAAACTTTAGACGTTTTACTAAGTCTAGAACCTACAGCTATATGATGATTACCATTCAAATGATCTATTAAAATTGGTAATGCATCTAAATCAGTCGATAAATCAACATCCATATAACATACAATATCCGATTCGCTTTTTGACCAAACAGTTTTAAGAGCTAACCCTCTTCCTCTTTCAGGTATACGTATATATTGTATATTTTCGTATTCCGATACTAAATGTTTAGAAACTTCAGGAGTATCATCATTAGAACCATTATCAGCAATAACAATATTACATTTCTGTTCTATATTATTTGAAATATAGTTTTGTAATTTTGCTATACAAATAGGTAAAGATTCCTGTTCGTTGAGTACAGGAATAACAATATCTACATTTATCATATAAATAAATCCTTAAATTAATGGCTAAAATGCCTTACACCAGAAGTGAAAAAAGATAGATTAAGCTTATTTGCGATATCTATAGACTCAGAATCTCTTATCGATCCTCCAGTATGAACCAAACAAGTAACACCATACTCCGCACAAACCTCTATTGTATCAGGAAATGGGATTAATGCATCAGATGCGGCCACAGCTCCCAAAGCTTTATTTTTAGCAGCTTCTCCAGAAATTTTCGCACTTCCAACTCTGTTTGGCTGTCCTGCGCCCATACCAACTAAAACTCCATCTTTCACGAAAGTAATAGCATTAGACTTTACATGTTTGCAAACTATCCATGCAATCATTAAATCTTCTAATTCTCTTTTTGAAGGTTTCCTTAGACTAACAAGATCAAATTCTTTTTCGATAGATAAATCAGAATCTTGAATAAGCATCCCACCTCTTAAAGTTCTCATAGTTTGCCAATTATAACTGGTATCTACCTTTGGTACTGTTAGTATTCTCAAGTCTTTAGATTTTTTCTTTAAATGATCTAAAGCATCCTGATCTATAGAAGAACAAACAACAATTTCATAAAACATTCGAACACCATTAATAGGACTTAGCATTGTCCTTATTTTATCGGCAAATTTCATATCTATATTTTTGTTTGTGGCAATAATTCCACCATACGCTGATATAGCATCACCTTGAGTTAAGGCTTTCTCAAATAAAACATCCAATTCTTCACTACCTACTGCTAAGCAACATGGATTTGTGTGTTTAATAATAGCAATAGCATTATCTGAATAATCATTAACTAAATTGAATGCAGCATCTGCGTCTAATAAATTAACGTATGAAAGATCTTTACCATGATGTTGAACAAATGAACCAAAACCTTGATTAGGTAAGTTTGTAGAATCTAATTTGTAAAAGGCACCTTTTTGATGTGGATTTTCACCATATCTCAAATCAGAAACTTTGGTTAATGCAACTGTAACGGTATCAGAAAACCCATCATTTCCTCTCAAATATTCTGAAATTAAGGTATCATAATGAGCTACATGTTGAAATGCCTTTGCAGCCAAATACTTTCTTTCTTTAATGCTAATTTCATTAGTGCTCCAATTGTGTTCAAACAAATTGTAATCAGCAGGATCAACAAGAACAATTACATCTTGAAAATTTTTTGCTGCAGCTCGAAGTAACGTTGGTCCACCAATATCAATATTTTCAATTATTTGGTCTTCTGTTGCATTTGTGTCGGTAGCAACAGAATAAAATGGATATAAATTGGTCACTACCAAATCAATATATTCAATTCCATTTTTTGATAAATCCTCATTATGTAAAATATTGTCTCTTTTGGCTAAAATTCCTCCATGGATTTTGGGATGTAGGGTTTTTACTCTTCCATCTAATATTTCAGGCGAACCTGTTACAGAATCTACTTTTTTTACCTCAAATCCTTTATCAGATAAAAAATTATATGTTCCACCAGTACTAATTAACTCAAATTCGTTTTCGACTAAATATTTGGCTAATTTATCTAAGTCTGTTTTGTCATAAACACTCAAAAGGGCTCTCAAATTTACTCCTTGTTAATTTATTCTATTACTTTTCCTATTATCCAACTGTCTTCTATTTTTGTTAATATATTAGACACATTGTTTTGATCACAAATTAATACCATACCAACACCCATATTAAATACCGACCACATTTCTTGATCAGAAACATTTCCTTGGGTTTGTATCAATCTAAATATATTTTGTGGTTTCCATGAATCATAATCTATATCCACATTTAAACCTGGAGGAATAACTCTCATTAAATTTTCAATTAAACCTCCGCCTGTAATATGTGCCATTGCTACTATTTCGCTTAGTATAGGTTGCAACAAAGGGTAATACGATCTATGTGGGATTGTTAATACTTCACCTAATGTTGTATTTAATTCATTAAATGTTTTGTTTAAAATCTTGGGGTCTTTATCAATATTGAATACTTTCCTTACCAAAGAATACCCATTTGTATGTAAACCATTTGCTGGAACTCCTATCAAAACATCATCTTTTTTCACTTTTGCAGGTTCCAATAACAAATCTTTTTCCACAACACCTACCAAAAATCCAGCAATATCAAATTGTCCTTTTGAATAAACACCTGATAATTGTGCAGTTTCTCCTCCGATTAATACACAGCCTGAATCTCTACAAGATTCAGCCATGCCTTCAACTAAACCTTCTGCTTGTTCGATTACAAGAGAATCCACTGCAATGTAATCCAAAAAAAATAATGGCTTGGCCCCTGAAGTTAATACATCATTGATACAATGATTAACTATATCTTGACCAAGGTTGTGGTATTTTCTTAGATAATTACTTATAACTAATTTAGTTCCTACCCCGTCTGTACTCGAAACTATCACTGGGTTTTTATAATCTTTCAATTCATAAAAACCACCAAATAGTCCTAATGGGCTTATCGTGTTCTTGTTAAAAGTAGTCTTTACTATTGGTTCATATATTTTTTTTACCTGGCGAGCTTTATCTAAATCAACCCCAGATTCTTTATATAAATGATGCATTCTAAACTCTTTCTAAATATACATGTGAACTATCGCTCTAGGACCATTTTATCGAGTTCGAGCTGAACTGGAATTGGATAATCTCCCGTAAAACATGCTGTACAGTGCGTATCTAATGTACCATCGAAAGTTTCTAAACACTCCTCAACATTTAAATAATACAAAGAATTAGCACCAATAAATTCCTTTATTTCCAAAACACTTTTTTGAGCTGCAATTAATTCGGATTTTTTTGCCAAATCAACACCAAAATGACAAGGATTAGTGATAGGCGGAGCACAAACTCTTACATGGATTTCTTTTGCTCCAGCACCTTTTAGTAACGAAAGTACCTGTGGCGTCGTTGTTCCTCTTACAATACTGTCATCTAATAAAACTACTTTTTTATTATTAACAACTTCAGCTAGGGTATTATATTTCAATGATGCCCCTAACACTCTAAACCGTTGTTCAGGCTGTATAAAAGTTCTACCCACATACCTATTTCTTATTAGTCCATCACTATAAGGTATTCCTGATTCAAAAGCATAACCAATAGCAGCAGGAATCGCAGAGTCAGGAACTCCAATAACAACATCGGCTTCTACAGGATACTTTTTTGCTAATTGTATTCCCATTTTTCTTCGAACTGAGTAGTTTAACAAACCATTCATTACACTATCTGGTCGAGCAAAATATATATATTCAAAAATACAAGGTGCAGGTCGAACTTTTAATCCATCATAATGAAAACTATGCAGTCCCATTTTATCTATAACTACTATTTCGCCTGGTTCCACATCTCGAACAAATTCGGCCCCAACATGATCAAGAGCACAAGTTTCCGAAGCTACTACAAAGGTGTTTTCAACTTTTCCAATGCATAAAGGCCTAACCCCATAAGGATCTCTAACGCCGATAATCTGATCCTTGTATAAAATAGTTAATGAATAGGCACCTTTAATTTTTCTCATTGCATATTTTATTTTTTCTGAAATAGCTTCACTTGGATAGCTATTGATTAAATATGCAATAACCTCTGAATCAATAGTAGTATTAAATCTGACACCTTCTAATTCAAGTTCTTTTTTTAATTCAAGAACATTAACTATATTTCCATTGTGAGCTAGTGCCAACTCACTATTTGCAGATTTAACATGTAAAGGCTGGCTATTTCGATTATTTGAAGAACCTGTTGTGGAGTACCTTGTATGACCAATACCTATCTTTCCTACAAGTGAACTTAAGTTATCTTCTTGAAATACATGACTTACTAATCCAGTATTTTTGTGGGAAAATATATGACCGTCGGCAGAAGTGGCAATCCCAGCACTCTCTTGACCGCGGTGTTGTAATGCAAACAAGGCATAAAATAATGTTTGAGCAACTTCAAAATCTGGAGAATAAACTCCCACAACTCCACAGCTTTCCTTTGGAGAATCATCAAAACAGTGCTCTATATTTTGATCTTCTTGAAAAATAAGACACCTATCCTTCTGTACAATAATAATATACTGAATACCATGATTAGAAAATACAACCAACAATAATTAAACTACGTATTTATTCAGCTTTCTAAGTTATTCACCATAGTATTTAGTATTTAATTGTTTTATCTGATAACATATATAAATATTTTTAATAAATTAATAAAAACTACGGATCTATTTATGACACAACGAGGTGACCAACTCATACAAGCAAGATTGCAAAAACTAGATTCTTTGCGAGCACTTGGAGTCAATCCATACCCTACATTCTATGAAAAGACTCATACAAATTCAGAAGCTAAGAAATTATTCGAAGAAAACGAAAATTTGGAAAAAAATTTTGATGAAACAATCCAAGTTTGTTTAGCCGGAAGAGTTATGGCTATACGTCAAATGGGAAAGGCCGTATTCATTGATATTGACGATAGTACAGATAAAATACAACTTCATTTAAAGGAAGATATACTCAAAAATGATTTTGTATTACTTGATCAATTAGATATAGGAGACTTCATTGGAACTAGCGGTAAGTTATTTCGAACTAGACGAGGTGAAATAACACTTGAATCAAGTACTATGACCTTTCTCGCAAAATCTCTAAAGCCCCCTCCTGAAAAATGGCATGGTTTAAAAAATGTTGAAATCAGATATAGGCAAAGATATTTAGATTTATTATCAAATAGAGAAGTCACAAATATTTTTTTTAAGCGAAGTAAAATAATATCCTCAATCAGAAATTTTATGGAGTCGCAATCATTTGTAGAGGTTGAAACTCCTGTTCTTGTTCCCATAGCTGCAGGTGCAATGGCTCAACCATTTGTCACACAACACAATGCCTTAAATCAAACCTTATATATGAGAATAGCTACTGAATTATACCTAAAACGGCTAATAATTGGTGGCATGGATAAAGTTTTTGAAATAGGAAGAGTTTTTCGTAACGAAGGTATCGATATGAACCACAATCCTGAATTCACAATGATGGAAAGCTATGAAGCATATGCTGATTATAATCAAGTTATGCAAATGGTTGAGAATTTAGTAAATACAGTTGCAAATGAATGTATAAATACCACCTCAGTTGAATTTCAAGGTAATACAATTGAACTCAAAAGTCCTTGGCAAAGAATTTCAATGAAAGACGCAATTAAAGAATATAGTGGAATAGATTTGGATAATACAGCAACGATGAAAAATATAAAAACTGAGGCAGGAAATCTTGGTATTAGAGTAGAACAATTAGAAAGTACAGGTAGAATTGTCGATAAATTGATCAGTAAATTTGTAGAACCTAAACTTATTCAACCCACATTTTTAATAGATTATCCTACAGAAATGTCTCCGTTAGCCAAGGCTAAAACAGATAACCCAAACTATGTAGAAAGATTTGAGGCATTTATTGGTGGAATGGAAATTGCTAATTCATATTCTGAACTGAATGATCCAATTATTCAAAGAGAACGATTTGAAGAACAAGAAGCTTTTCGAGAAACATATACCTCCGAGGAAGATTTCGATCGTCTTGATGAAGACTTTTTAGAAGCTTTAGAATACGGTATGCCGCCTACTGGGGGGTTGGGTGTAGGAATTGACCGATTAGTCATGATACTCACCGAACAAGATACAATACGTGATGTGGTTCTTTTCCCTCAAATGAGAACGACAAAAAATACTAATGAATAACAATAATGATAAAACATTTTACTGCAACAACATTTATATCCACGCAAACACATACTCTCCTACACTTTCATGAAAAAAATAAATTGTGGTTACCTGCAGGAGGGCATATTGAAGAAAACGAAACTCCTCTTGAAGCTGCAAAGCGAGAAGCATACGAAGAAACTGGAATAGAGATTGAAATCTTACCAACAAACGAAAACTTTCAATTTACAGAACCAGCGCAAATTATAAGTCCGGTTTCAATATTATTAGAAGATATCGAAGAAAGAAAAAATGAACCTAAACATCAACACATAGATTTGATCTTTTTTGCAAAACCTGTAATGTTGAAGGAGATAAAATTACTAGATGGATGGTATTGGGTTTCTGAAGAAGAACTAAATAATGATCGAATATTCAATCAAAACATTTCTAAAGGCAATGGATTTGCCCTTGACGATGTAAAAATACTCGGTCTAAACTCAATACGAAAATGTAAAAGTATTGGAGTCAAATTTGATTGATATCAATTTATTGCGTAACCAAAAAGACATGGTTGCCGAAATGATGAAAAACAGAAGTGAAAATGTAGACTTAGATAGCATACTAGAATTAGATGTTACCAGACGTAACCTCATACAAATTGTAGATGAGCTTAGATCTAAGCGAAATACAGTAAGCAAAGAAATAGCTCATATGAAAGAGAAACCACCAAAACTCATAGAAGAAATGAGACTAGTTAGTGAAAATATCAAACAAACTGAAGAAAAAATACGAAATAATGAACAAGAACTACATCTAAAACTCTTAGAAATTCCCAATATTCTCGAAAATGATATTTTAATTGGGCATGATGAAAGTGAAAACAAAGTTATTCATACATGGGGCTCTCCAATTGAATATGATTTCTCCCCCAAACCCCATTGGGAAATAAATGACAACCTCAATATTATCGACTTTGAAGCAGGAGTAAAAGTTTCTGGCTCCCGTTTTTTTATACTTCGTGGTCAAGGAGCAAAATTAGAAAGAGCTTTAATTAATTGGATGTTAGATAAACATACAAATGAAAATAAATTTGAAGAAATACAAGTACCTGCACTTGTTAAACAAGAAACAATGACAGGAAGCGGAAATCTACCAAAATTTGAAGAAAATTTATACAGAGATACAGGCGATGATTTATGGTTAATTCCTACAGCTGAAGTACCCTTAACTAGTATTCATCACGATGATATTCTAAACGGAAATGAACTTCCAAAATATTACGTGTCATATGCTCCATCTTTTCGAAAAGAGAAAACTTCTGCGGGCAGAGACACTCGAGGCATCAAACGAGTACATCAGTTCAATAAAGTTGAATTATATAAAATTGTGACACCAGAATCTTCTAAGTCTGAGCTACATACTCTAATAGACATTGTAGAAAACCTTCTACAAGAATTAGGTTTACACTATAGATTACTTGAATTATGTTCAAGTGATATTGGATTCCAATCAGCACAAAGTTTTGACCTTGAAGTTTGGGCACCAGGTTCAAAAGAATGGCTAGAAGTAAGCTCCTGTTCAAACTGTCTTGATTTTCAATCACGACGAGCAAATATTAAATTTAAACGAGAACAATCAAGTAGAACAGAATATCCTCATACTTTAAATGGATCAGCCCTGGCTCTCCCACGCATTATGATTTCTATTATGGAAACTTTCCAACAAATTGATGGAACAGTTATTATACCTGAAGTTTTACACAAATATACTGGATTTACAGAAATTAAACCTAATACTCAATAAAACTAACAAGATGAACAAATTCCTATATATACTATTTTAATAAAGGGAAAACATATAAAATTACGATATGCAATGTTGCTGCAATGCAAATCGTATATGTTTCCATACAAACTTATTTGGTTTTTAACCTAAAAAATGAGGCGATAAGTGGTTATAAGTGACTTAAATAAAATAAAAATTGTTGCCCACCGAGGTGGAAAATTTGATGAAGAAAATACTTTAGCTAACTTTAAAAAAGCATTAAATTACGCTCAAATAAACCCAGATATTAATTTAATGATTGAACTTGATGTTCAATCCCCAAAACCAAACTATGATGGCACAAATGGTAATTTAGTTGTTATACATGATAGCACAGTTAATAGAACTACTTTAGGTAGAGGGCTTGTTTCGTCATACACTCAAAATGAACTGATATCTTTACCAATTCGAAACATAAATCAAAGAAGAATTTCAATAAAACATCATAAGATATCTGCCTCAAATGGATTACCCTTATTATCTGTATCTGGTTCTGATCGTAGAATACCTTTATTGAAAGAAGTTTTGGAAATCACTGAAACTGTAAATATAAATAGACTGAATAACAATATAGCTCCCGTAGGCGTTGGAATTGACTTTACTCATGTCGCTAGCAGATTTGAAAGATTTAAAGATCATGTTTTGTATCCGTTTCTAGAAAAATTAAACCCAGGTAGTCAATTAAATAAAGTATCTCCTCCTACAAAATTACTTGAACAATTAGCATTAGAAATATCGGATAAAAAAAGACTAACTCCAATTCAATTAATATCTCAGGGAATATATTCTGGCAGAAATCTGTCTTTATTAATTAAATTAATTGAAAAAATTAATGGTCAATTCCATCTTGCTATACAAGCTTCTACTTCTCATTTTCCAGCTGATATCATTAGTTTAAAACGATCATTAGATATCGGCACTACAAGTCTTTCTGAACTAATTGAATCAAAAAGATTTACCGTTAACTACAATCACAAGTGGGATAGAAGAGCTTTTTGGTTTAGACACCTTGCTCGTATTTTTGGCCTCAGGATAAATGACTTGTACTCTCTTCTACCCAAAAATGTGGCTTTATCAAATAAACAAGCAATGAAAATCGCAAGTGACCAGGGTTTTTTGACTGGCTTTTGGACAGTTAATAAATCAAAACACATTGAAAAGGCAATTAAATCAGGGACTAACTCAATCACTACTGACTTCCCAAATAAAGCTGCAAAAATAATTCATGCAATGAAGGCTGAATTTTTAGCTCAAACTAATCCTAGAATATTTCAAAACAATAATGTTATTCCTAAAGAATCCAGAAAAGTTCCAAAAACGCCCCAAACTGAAGCTGAATTAATTAGCGGAGATTAAGTCCAAGGACTATCGGCTACAGCATTTCGGGCAGCAATTCGCCCAAATGCAAAACATTCACCAATATTTCCAGTACCCTGATAAAGATAACTATATATAGAGCCAAGTTCACCAGCGCTATATAACCGTGGTATAGGTGATCCATCAGGTCGTATGATTTGAGCATTTGTATTTCTTCTTGGCCCACCTTGAGTATTAAGCATTGTCGGTGATAACGCAACCGCATAAAACGGGGCAGTAACTAATGGATTTAACATAAGCTTTCTTTCATATTCAATGTCTTCACCAAGTTCACATGAATAATTCCATTTGTTAATAGTATCTTGCAATACTG
>VFGE01000053.1 GCA_009392515.1 SAR202 cluster bacterium
TTGTGGTCTTGATGAAGAAATTGGCTCACTAGAAACAGGGAAACGCGCTGACTTATTAATTCTCAATCCAGGACTTAATGCTTTACCAATAGACGATCCTTACTTTGCGATTGTAAATTCCTTACGTGGTAGTGATGTAAATGATGTGATTATCAATGGCCAGATGGTCATGCGTAATAGTACAATTCTAAATGTGGATGAGAATGAAATCGCCCAAAAAGTATCTGTTCGGGCACCACAATTACGACAAACTATTCTGGATAATATCAATTAATGAGGAGAAAACTGAAATTATGACTGAAAAACAAATAATAGCTTTCGGTGGATTAAGACCTGTTGGGAGAAAAATTCACCCATTAATTAATTATATTTTAGAATTACCTAATAAAGATAATCCTAAAATTGCATATATTCCTACAGCAACAGGAGATGCAGAAACATCTATAGTTGGTTTTTATAACAGATTTCCTGGTGACAGATGTGAAAGAAGTCATATGACATTATTCAACAGAACAATTTCAGATCTTGAAGAATATCTCTTAAGTCAGGACATAATTTTAGTGAGTGGAGGTAATACTGCTAATATGTTAGCTGTCTGGAGAATTCATGGAGTTGATAAGATTTTAAAAAAAGCCTGGGATAAAGGAATAATTCTTTGCGGAGGAAGTGCTGGATCATTATGCTGGTTTGATTGCGGAACAACTGATTCTTTTAGTATGTACGAATTAGCACCTTTATATGATGGTTTAGGATTTATTCCAGGATCTCACTGTCCACATTACGACGGAGAGGCTCAAAGACGTCCTTTATATCATAAACTCGTTTCAGAAGGCTTTCCGGCTGGTTATGCAATAGACGAAGACGCAGCAGTGCATTTTATCGATCAAAAGGTACATAATGTCGTAAGCTCTCGTAAAAACGCGATGGCGTACTATGTTGAAATGCAAAATTCCTCAATTGTAGAGAAAAAGCTCGAAACACAAATTCTTCAGTAGTAGAGAAGGGTGGATTATATATCCACATATATATAACTTCGCACTATATATGTTATGTAAAGTTACATATATATGGTATTAAGTTCTTCTTTTAAGGATAAAGGATTGCTCATTACCTAAGATTTGATCAAGATGCATCCGGTCATGCCTGTAGATAGCTCGTAAAAATTGAATAACATTCATGTCGCCAAAAATTCTATGCTTACCCGCTGAAAGAATTTTTTCCTGAGAATCTAAATTCATACTTTCAATTAATTTAATATTATCTAAACGATTTTGATTAAGTTTATCAATCCAAAACTGTAATGGATGATCATTAGCAATATCCAAGTCATTTAGAAAAATCTGAGAGTCGCCATTTTCAACTGGTTCTTGACCAACTATAGCACCTGGATTTGATAAAATATTATCTGCCCATTCTATCCAGGTTGGTTCAGCATGTATAAGATGAGCTATCTGTTGTTTTACAGACCATCCATCTCCTTCTTCTCCAGTACCTTTTTCTTTAGGCTGTATAGTAGCCTCTTCATCAGATATACCTGAAAGGACTTCTAATAAGCTGGCTCTTTGAGAATCAATTTTATCAAATAGCTCTCTAATTTCATCAATCATGTTTTACTCTATTAACGTGAGTCAATATCCTTATACTCAAGATCCATAGGGCCAACATACTCAAGACGAGGTCTTAAAAGAATATTATTATCATATTGTTCTGCGACATTTAAAGTCCATCCTGGGACTCTACCGAGAGCAAATATTGAAATAAATAAATCTTCTGGAATACCCATTAATGAATATACTGAACCAGCAAAAAAATCAACATTTACATGAATCCCTCGAGCTCCATATGGTTCCATAACCTTCTGAAGGCTCGTTAAGATTTCAAACCATTGTGGCTGGCCTTTTTCTATACCATAGTCTCTTGAACGTTGTTTCATATGTCTTGCACGTGGGTCTTCAGCTTTATAAACACGATGACCAAATCCCATAACACGACCACCTGAACCCAATAAATCTTTTGCATATTTCTCTGCATTATCTGGGCTTCCAATATCTTGAGCCATTTTCATTACTTCTTCAGCTGCACCACCATGTGCAGGACCTTTTAATGTTCCTATTCCAGCAACAACAGCTGAATGTAAATCACTTTGTGTTGATGCAGCAACTCTTGCAGCAAATGCTGAAGCGTTAGAACCATGCTCGGCATGAAGAATAAAATCAACATCCATAATACTTTGTTCTTCAACAGTAGGTTCTTTATCAAATAGCATATATAGAAAATTACCTGCATGATTTAATGTAGTACTTGGAGCTACAGGATCTAAACCATTTCGGATTCTATGATGAGCACAAACAATTGTTGGAGCTTTGGCTGTTAATCGCAGACCTTTTCGTATAATTGCTTCTTGGGAATTATCAGAAACTTCAGGATCCCAATTGGACAAAGCAGATACACAAGTTCTTAAAACATCCATAGGGTGTGAGTCTTTGATCATTTTAATTATATCAAAGATTTCATCTGGAATAGATCTGTCCTGAACCATACTTTCAGTAAATTCTCCTAATTGGTCATAATTAGGTAACTCGCCAAATAGCAATAAATACATTACTTCTTCGAAAGTTGAATTTTCAGCTAAATCATGAATATTATATCCACGGTAAAGTAATTTTCCTATTTCACCGTCTACTAAACAAGATTCAGTGCGATCGAAATAGACATTCATCAAACCCCTTTTTATTTCAATACCGCTGTCTGAAGCCATAAACTATCCCCTTTCCAAAACTATCTTCAAAAGATAATCAATAAATAGGCACTTTATTTGTAAATTGAAATCGCTTAAAATGCGTAAAATTATACAAAATTATTGATTAACAAGTTTGTTGACAGTAATACCATTTATAAACAGCACTACGTAAGTTAGTATGTTACCAATTGACACCTATAAGTGTCAATAAAATCATATATAATTTTGAATTAATATAAATAACAAAGGAAGGTATATCATGAGCACACTCGATTTAAAAACTGCACAAAAAATTCTAGAGGGAGCACAAGCCAAATCAAGTGAATTAGCAGCAAATTTTTGTATTTGTGTTGTAGATCCCCGCGGTGACCTAATTACATTTATTCGAGAAGATGGTGCTCCATGGAGAAGTGTTTTTATAAGTCAAGGTAAAGCTGCAGCGTCAGCTGCATTTATGCAACCAAGCGGGAAATTGGCCGAAGGAGGCCCGTCCCCCATTCATCAAGGATTAATGGGTATGTTGGGCGGCAGAATGATACCTGGACAAGGAGCATTACCAGTCTATGAAGGACAAACTATAATAGGTGCTGTTGGTGTCAGCGGAGGCCCTTCCCAAGAGGACGAACAGGTAGCCTTAGCAGGTATTACCCATGCAGGATTTACTACTGCCCCGTAAATAGAGTTCAATTATGCTTTAGAGCAAATTTATGAAAAAAAACAAAAATTCATCTAATGTAATATCGACTAATCGTCGTGCCAGCTACAGCTATGAATTAGTACAAAAGTACGAAGCTGGCATTGTCTTAACTGGTTCAGAGATAAAGTCAGTAAGGTTAGGTAAAATTGATATACGACAATCGTATGCAAGACCTATTGGAAACGAAATATTTTTAGTGAGTGCTCATATTGCTCAGTACGAGCACTCAAATGCCCAAAATCACGAGCCTGAACGTACCAGAAAATTATTACTTCATAAAACTGAAGTATCTAATCTTATTAAAGGAGTTAATGAACAAGGTTATACTATTGTTCCAACACGGGTATATATAAAAAATAAAGTTGCTAAAGTTGAAATTGCACTTGCTAAAGGTAAACGTCAATACGACAAACGCCAAACAATCATAAGACGAGAAAACGAACGTGAAATGCAGCGTTCAATCAAAAATAAACTAAAAAACTAAACGATTTCTCCTTATAATTACCCCCCTCCCTCACGCTTCACTGTACATATTTTTTCATTATTTTGCATAACGTTTTCTGTTTAATTTTGAAATATAATAAATTATATTTATATTTGGATTTGCCAATTTTATAAAAAATTCGTTATCGGAGATATAGTGTGTTATAATGCCCCTTCAATGGGGACGAGTGGATTCGACAGGGAACCGCTTTGTTAGATTGCAAGCCGAGGATGTCGTTAGTCTCGTAAAAACAATGACAAAAAAATAATTGGCAAGAAACAACTTGCACTAGCTGCCTAAAACCAGCTACGTCTGATCTTTGACTCTCTAGATAAAAGTATCAGGCGCCGTTAATCTAGAGTGCCCTTAATGAAGCCGCTAACCTTCTTTAAGTCAAGAAATTGCTAGCTAGTTTTTTCATAATCTGCCATCGTGATAGTGGATAAATGAAATTATAAACGATGGATAAGCTTGTAGTAGATCTCAACTGAGGATTTTCTGGACGGGGAGTTCGACCCTCCCCCGTCTCCACCAATACATATATTCTGTGGGTTTTTCTCAGTCAATCATTTATACATAGAAAATAAAATATTCCTTAACAAAGTATTAAGGAATATAACAGGGTTGGTTTTATAGAAGTTTCTTCACTTGCTTATCACGATATTGAAACATAAACGTTAATAGTAGCTTATAAAAAAGCCTGCCCAAGGTAGGAAAAAACTTAGGTACATATTCCACTTCATCAACTATCCAGGTCCCACCATTTTCTTCAATAAAACTGTGATTATGAATCCATTTAGAATAAGGCCCTGTAGCTTGCATGTCGGCAAAGTGGTCTGATGGATTCCAGTCAGTAATTTCACTTTGCCATTTTAATATAAAAGGTCGATATCCTATTTTAATCTGAAATGATGTATCTTTTTTTACTTTATTGGAAAGGTATGATTGATCTATATTCATATTCATCAAGGGCGGGGTCAATAAAACTAAATTATTTAGATCGCTAAAAAAATCAAAAACTTCTGTTTTAGTTTTGTTAACCCATACCCTGTTAGTAAAAAATTCAGATTTAGACATCTTTGTACAACCTAGTTATCGTTATATAACTTTACTCTTACTGCAATTGGATTTTCAGTTACAGATGACAAATATTGGTACGACATTGTAATTGCACCTCCGAAACCAAAAACGATTGATGCTGTTAATAACTCTATTCCTAACATTATATCCCCCTAATGTAAAATCATTTCTTTTGAATTAACTAAATCAGATAATGCTGAATCTTGTTTTGAATTTTCAACGAGCTCTTCATTTGCTTTTACCAATGTGTTAACAAAATCCAGCTCCATGATATTTCCGCAGTGAAGACATTGATAAAACGATCCATATGTATCTTGTTTTAAAATCACATCACCACTGCATCGTAAGCAAAGTTTGAAATGCACCATAATTGTCCTCCTACTCTGGTAAATTATTTTTATCGACAAGATAATAGTATATTATATTCTACATAATGTCAACTATATTGCCAAATATTGTAGGATATTAACAACATTTAATATATAAACTGATACTGTTGATGCTTTTATTCGACAAGAGTTATTGCCCGTAAATGGGCATTAATCCATTACTGTTCCACCGTTAATATTGATATGTTGGCCAGTAATAAGTGAGGCTTCTGGACTACAAAGCCAACGAACAACACCAGCAATATCTTCATCGGTTGCTGCTCTCCCCATCGGTATTCGTGAAAGAGTGGCTTCCCACCCCTTATCACCAAGAACATCCATTCTGGCTGTTGTCACCGGGCCTGGGCAAACAGCATTAACAGTTATTTGATTAGGTGCCAATTCATGAGCTAAAGCTTGAGTGAATCCATGTAATGCAAAGTTTGCAGTATTATAGGCAGAAGTACGCGCAGATCCTTGCCTTCCTGCAGTGGACGAAAGATTAATAATCTGCCCTCCCTGATCTTGAGCTATCAATATTTTTGCGACTGCCTTAGCAAAAAGATAACCACCTATAACTTTAATATCAATTACCTTTTTGAAAATTTCATCATCCATTTCTACTACAGGCACCCTATCTTCTGCTCTGGCAAATGCTGCATTATTTACTAAGATATCAACTCTACCAAATTTATCCATCGTCTGTTTTACAACAGAATTAACATCATTTGAATCTGCAGCGTTGCATATTAACGGCAAGCATTCTCTGCCAAGATCTCTTACCTGTTCAGCTGTGCTCTCAATATCTTTCCAGCCTACTTGCTTTTCATCTTCTGGAAATGAATCTGGAGAACGACCAGTACCGGTAATAACTATATCTGCTCCATCCTGTGCTAATGCCACAGCTGCAGCACGTCCTATTCCGCGTAATCTTCCAGCACCTGTAATAATCGCAACTTTCCCTGATAAGTCTGACATGAATCTTACTCCTTATACATTAGTTTTGTGATTGTCTCATTTCTTTAATCGTTTCATCTGTAGGAGGATAATATTTCCCAGGTGGGCAATTTTCAGCTAATATTTTTTTCTTAACATATTCTTCAGCCTCTTCATGCTCTTCAACCCATTCAAGTACTTCTAGAGCCAAATGTTTGGGTACCACAACCACACCTTCATCATCCCCTACTATAATATCTCCAGGCCTCACTAATACACCTGAACACTGGATATCAACATTTGCCTGTACTGAAAGACAGTCTGTTGCAGTGGGTGTCTGATTTTGCCCAAAGACGGCAAACCCATAGGTTCTTACCACTTCTAAATCTCTGATTGCTCCATCAGTAACAACCCCATCAGCTTTTTGCATTAATAAATGTAGTAATTTAACATCTCCTAAGTGGGTTGCAAATGGGATATTCATTGCATCGATCACCAAAACATCACCTGGACCACATGATCCCATAGCTATATATTCAGGAGCATTTTCTCCAGTTATCACTTCTTCTCGTAAATCAGGCCGAATGGGTAAAGAACGTAATGTTCTTGCCCGCGAAGCTATTTTCATTCCTCTTGTTAGAGGTTTTACTGTCTCCATATGGCATTTTATACCTCGTAAAGTATATACAGCAGTCCATACAGTAGCTGAGCCAACTTTTTTATATCGGTTTAAAATATCTTGCGAAATATCTTTGTCTGTCATTCTCCCCTCCATTTTCGAATAAACTACCAAGCCATTTCTAAAATTTCCATCATTCTAGATAAATCTTTTACCCTGCCTGCACCTTGGCCAAAAGCAGGTTCGCTTATATCTAACTTAGCTATTTCCTCAAAGTCTTTTTTGTCCACACTCATATCTCTTAATCGAGTTGGGAAACCTATACCAGCAATAAAATCTGTAAGATAGTTAATTGTATCCCCTGCAAATTCATAATCAGAAGCAGAGCCCTGACTTAAACCCATAATTTTACCAATATTTGCAATAACAGAACTATTAACTTTTTGATTGATTTTCAGTTCTGTTTGTACATTAGTAATACTTGCTAAACCCTGTCCAATATGAGGATATTTATATCGTAATTGCCTACCTAAGCCTGTATTTTCTCCCTGTACATTTGAGTTATACGATGCTTGAGCTGCCCGATTTGCTAATAATGCTGCTGCAGCTAATTGAAGTCTAGCATCACCATCATTTGGATCTTTAAAGAGTTTAGGAAGATATTCCATACACAATTCAAGTGATTGTCGATAATCTGTCAAAGAAAATGGACTAAGCTCAGTGTTTAATAATGCATTAATTGTTCCTGCAACAGTGGTAGTAGAAGTATCTCGATATAGTTCAAAGGGAGCCGTTAATAGTGCGTCCCGGTCTAAAAATATAGTTGATGGCCTAGTTTTAGGATCAAATATTTCCTTTCTATGTGGAGGATTATCATCATAAATAGCAGCGCCACCTCTATCTGCACCATTAGTAGGAGTTGTCAAAACCAAAAAATTAGGAATCTTAGGTTTGGTTAGTCTTGAAACTTCAGGAGGACCTTCGGGGAAATGTTTTGTATAAATATCATCTAAGCTAACCCCTTCCCCTACTAAAATAGTAATAGCTCTACAAGTCACTACAGCACTACCACCTCCAATTACTACTATCAAATCTGGATTGAGATTCTTAGTAAACTCCACACCTTCTTCAACTAATTTTCTTGGTGATTCTTTTCTAGCATTTGTATAGCTTCCTGCATAATTATCTCCAAGTAATTCTTGAACCTGAGTTACCAAATTAGTTGTTTGTGCAACTGAATAACTTGATAAAATCATAACCCTCTTTGCGCCTATTCTTCTGACTTCAGAGGACAAGTTATTGGATAGAGCCCGACCTGCAAATATTCTTGAAGATGGACTTAAATATCGATAATTAGTGGAATGTGCCATATTTTCCTCCGTTATACACAAAATAACTTTAAAACTTGAAACAATATTATAAATAATGTCATCATAATTGTATCCAATAAATTAGCTTTTATTGCCTATCTTTTAATCATGAAATATTGTAATTTAGCAAAAACAATCAAATCTATAGAATTAGCTGTATCGTGCAGTTAATTTTTCAATAACTAATTGGATCATGAATTTACTATGAAAAATACAGAAAATGAAATACCCCAGCTAAAAATACTACACACTTCAGATTTACATTTTCTCGGAGATGATGATGAAAATAACACTGTTGAAAACAAATTTCCGATTATTGTCGATGCAGCACAAAAATTAGATGTAGATTTATTAATCCTTGCTGGGGATATTTTTGATACACACAGAGCTCCAGTTGAACAGGTTTTGGAACTTATAAATCAAATTAACAAAATGAATAAACCTTGTATAGTTTTGCCAGGCAACCATGATGGTAGAATTTTTGATCAAGTTCCAAATGAAATGATTGGTAAGAATTTATTTATGATTCGCGATGAATCAGGAGAAATTCTTAATATACCTACTTTAGATTTATCAATATGGGGCAAACCTACATATAAACATACTCCTGAATTTAAACCATTAGAAGGGATTCCTAAACGGCCTGAATCAAAATGGTTTATAGTTGTAGCCCACGGATTAGTTTTAGACTCTCCTCATTTTGCTGATAGATCCTCACTAATTCATTATGAAGAATTACAAAACGCCGATTGTGATTATATTGCACTAGGCCATGTAGATGTATTTAAGGAAGTAACTCAAGGAAAATCAATAGCATATTATTGTGGTGCACCATGGGGCCCTGTAACCCCCCCTACTCTTGCTATTGTTTCTTTCTATGATAAGGAAAATATCAAAGTTGAACCAATAACTGTTCCACTTACCCCTTAATGGAGAATTATATGAATTTACCTTTATCTGATATAAGAGTTTTAGACCTAACATGGGTAGTCTCTGGCCCACAAGCTAGCAGATTGCTAGCTGATTTTGGTGCGGAGATTTTAAAAATTGAACGCCCTACTGTAGGAGATCCTGTAAGAGCTAATCATGGAATGTTTGTGTATTTCAACAGAAATAAAAAAGCAATTCAAATTGATCTAAATACCCCAGAAGGATTGAGTACATTTAAGGAATTATTATTAATTAGTGATGTTGTGATGGAGAATTTTAGTTCTGGTATTATGGCTCGTTGGGGGTTAGATTATTTAGGGTTATCTAAAATAAACCCTACTATTGTATATCTTAGTATGCCTGGATTTGGTCATGACGGGCCTTATAAAACCTACCAGTCAAATGGCCCCACAATACAGGCTATTTCAGGACAGACATATATCTGCGGTGCCCCTAATCTAGGACCTGCAGGTTGGGGATATTCGTATATGGATCATACTGCTGGATACCTAGGAGCGTCTGCAGTATTACAAGCTTTATATCATAGAAATAATACTGGAGAAGGTCAGTTTATTGACTTGGCTCAATACGAGGCTGCAACATCTCTCATGGGAACATATTTGCTAGATTATGAAGTTAATGGGGAAGAAAATGCCACTACTCTGAAAAGAACAGCAAATAAAGGTGTAAATCCAGCTGCAGCCCCACAAGGAGTTTATGAAGGTAAAACTGCAGACACATGGATAGCTCTATCTATATCAACTGACCAACAATGGGAATCACTAACACATATTTTGAATTCTGATGTACTAAAGAATGATAAACGATTCAAAACATTTGATACTCGATTAGATAACTGGGCAGAACTAGATACTGAAATTAGCACTATTACTAAAGATTTAGATGTAGTTGAATTAGCAAAAAAACTTCAACTACAAAATATTCCAGCCTCACATGTACAAGATACTGTAACTAGAGCAGAAAAAGATATTCATTTAAAAAAACGAAATCATATAACTGAAGTTGAGGATGAAGATGGCCGATTAGTTCGAGTTGATTCACTTCCTTTTAAAATGCAGAGTATACCAGAACCAGATTATACCTATGCACCGCAACACGGCGAACATAACACCTATGTATTTAGTGAAATATTAGGGAAAAATTTATGACCAGAATTTTTGAAAATATCACAATTTTAGAATTAAGTGATAATGCAGGAGAGTATACTGGCAAACTTTTTGCCGGTATGGGAGCTCATGTAATAAAAGTTGAACCCCCTAATGGATCAAAATCAAGAAAAATAGGCCCTTTTTATCAGAATACGCCTAACCTTAATTCAAGTTTAAAATTTTTTCAGAACAATACAAATAAAGATAGTATAACTCTAGACATTACTAAACAGTCAGGATTAGATATTTTTGACCAATTATTACAATCGATTGATATAGTTATTGAGGATGGTCAGAAAATAGGTCAAGAAAATTTACCTATTGGATTTGAGGATATTCGTAAAATAAATACCAAAACAATTTTATTATCTTTATCCCCTATAGGAAAAACTTTAGAAGGTGAAAATTTTTCTACGAATGATTTTATTAACTTAGCATATGGTGGACCGTTATGGAGTTGTGGTTATGATGATCATACTATACCTCCTATGAAACCCTACCAAGATGCTTCATATCATATTTCAGGTCATTATGCATTTATGGGAGCTATGTTAGCTTTAATGGAAAGAACAAAAACTAATACTGGTCAGCATATAGATCTATCTATTCATGAAGCATGTCATAATACAACTGAAGCTGCCATGCCAGCATATTATTACAATAATCGGAAAGTAGGTCGTCTTACTGGTAGACATGCTGCTCCAGCAAAAACAATACCTGTTGTGTTTAAAACTAAAGATAAAAAATGGTGTTTCATTAGAATTCCTGCAAATACTAATACTTGGAATAAATTAATAGAATGGTTAAAAGAAAATGAAATGGAAAAAGACCTTGGCGAACCCGAATATCAAGATTTAAGTTTCAGGCAAGAAAATGCACAACACATTACTGATATCTTAGAAGAATTCTGTGCAAATAATGATGCAAATTATCTATTCCACAAAGCTCAAGAAATCGATATGGTTTGGGCTCCAGTAATAGCACCATATGAATCACTTACAAATGAACACCTAGAAGAAAGAAAATACTTTACTAAGATCTATCATCCAGAATTAAATGAAACAATTCAATATCCTGGGAGACCTTATTTATTTTCTAAAACACCTTTTGAGATCACCACTCCTGCACCATCATTAGGAAAAGATAATACCCGTATATACGGTAATCTATTAGGCTTAACCAAAGAAAATCTAACACTTCTCAAACAAGCGCACGTAGTATGAATTTGAAGCATTTTATAATTATAGCTTTAAAAGGTATGGCTATGGGTGCTGCAGACTTAGTACCAGGTATATCAGGAGGTACAGTTGCCTTAATTACTGGTATTTACGAAAATCTAATAAAATCCTTAAATAAAATAATTTCAGTAAACAGAAAATTATCTGATTTACTAGCTATATTAAAAAGTTCCGAATTTACATTTTTATTAAACCTATTCATAGGAATTATTAGTGGTATTTTGGTATTTTCAAGGTTAATTGAATACTTATTTAACCATTATGAAATTCTGACATGGTCATTTATATCCGGACTAATAATTTCAGCTATCATCTTACTGATACTAAGAATCAAATCATGGGATTTCACTAATATTTTATGCATTATTTTAGGCATAATCTTTGGTCAAATTATTATCTCTGTACAAAACTTAGATACAACGCATACTATCCCTATAATTTTCTTATCGGGATTTTTGGCTATATCTGCAATGTTATTACCAGGTATTTCTGGAAGCTATATATTGGTATTACTTGGGCAATATGCTTATATTATTACCTCATTAAATGACTTAAATATAACCGTAATTACAACATTTATATCTGGAGCAATTTTAGGATTGATTGTTTTTACAAAAATAATACATGCTATTATGACGCGCTGGAATAAAAATACGATTGTCTTGATGACAGGGTTAATTATTGGAAGTATAACAAAGCTTTGGCCATGGAAAAATCATAATAACGAAAATATTTCACCTATGAGTTGGGAGAACATAAATAATACAGAGCATGAAATCTATTTATCAATTTTCCTATTTATATCTGCACTTTTATTGGGACTATTAATTTCAAGTATTTCAATAAATATATCCAGGAAAGCACCCTAATAAATATGCAACAACTCTATAAATTTTTAAACTGGAAACCTAATACTTCTTTTTACTACGGATGGGTAGTTGTTGGTCTGACACTTCCTGCGACGTTCTGTGCCACAGGATTGGCTCAAATAGCTATAGCAGGTGCACAAGATTACATATATGAAGACATGGGATGGTCAAGAAGCAGTATTGCTTTTGCGGCATCTGCAGGTACATGGATTGCTGGTTTGCTAGCTCCAATTATTGGCAGGATAACTGATAAGTATGGAGCTCGTTATCTTATGGTTTTTGGATTGTTAGTAGCTGCATGTTCGTTTTTTATTATTTCCTTTTCTCATAATATCGTAATGTTTTATTCAGCTTATATAACTGGTCGTGCGATAAGTGGTCCGATATTAATCAATCTCACACCTCGTACAATTGTTGTGAATTTTTTTAGAAAAAAACGCAATATAATTCTTTCAACAACATCCACTTTTAGACCTATAAGTGGATCAATAATTATCCTTATGTTTGCTGCTTTTGCTAGTATTAATATTGATTGGCGACAAACTTATATGGTTTTAGCATTTCTAACCCTCATAATTTTCCCTTTTATTTTGATTTTCCTCCGAAACAAACCTGAAGATATTGGATTATTACCTGATGGTATTCCCTACGAACCTAATGATAAATCCTCTAACGAAGATCGAACTCCAGTATTGGATGATGAAAAAAGTTTTACACTAAAACAAGCAACAAAAACTAAAACATTGTGGATTGTTACCGCAGCAATGTCACTTGGGTTAACTGGGCAATCAACTATTATGTTTAGCTTAGTCCCATTTTTTGTCGAATCAGGTATCTCACAAACCAATGCTGCAGTAATTTTAAGTATAGGATCATTTTTAGCCTTAGGAAATATAGGTTGGGGGTATATATCAACTTATATTGGTTCAAAAAATAGTTTTATTACATCCTTGATAATTGGAACTTGTATTACCTACTATTTACTTTCGGTAAATACTTTACCAGAAGCTTATATTTTTATTTTTATCTGGGGTTTAACTGCAAACTCAGCCGTTAACATGGGGCAAATGATAATAGCAGAATACTTTGGAAGAAAATGGTATGGTTCTATTTTAGGTGTTGTGGCGCCTATATCTACCATTTGTCTGGGCATGGGGCCATTTTTAGGAGCATCGATTCGTGATTTGAGTAGCAATTACACACCCTTAATATATACAGTTATCGGGATAAATATTACGGCACTTGTATTGTTATTTACCGTAAGAAAGCCTGAATATAAAGAATCTAAATAATGGTTATTAGCTGACTATCAAAAATGAATCAAAAACGAGTTCGGCAGGACCTTCCATAAATACTGATTGCCCCTTACCTTCCCATTTCATATTTAACTTACCACCAGGCATATAAAGATCAATATTATTATCAGTAAATCCTCTATCTTGGGATATTGCTTGTATTGCACAAGCACCAGTACCGCATGCAAGAGTTAATCCGGCTCCTCGCTCCCATGATCTTGCCTTAATTTTTGTTTTATCCAACACATTTACTATGTGGAAATTAATCCTTTCAGGAAAAAGATCTAAGTTTTCGACTATCGGACCTATTGTATCTAAAGGGAAATTATCAACATCATCCTCAATAAATGCGACTGCATGAGGGTTTCCCATAGACACACAAGAAATTTGTATATCTTGATCATTTACAGAAATTTTATGATCAATAATCTTCGAAAGACTTAATAATGTAGATGAAACAGGTAGTTTGTCTGGAGAAAAAACAGGTTCCCCCATTGATACGTTTACGCTATCGATCAATCCATTAGAGTTTTTATGTGGATACACTGTTAAAACACCTGCGAGAGTTTCAATCAATAATCCATCTTGTTGATATTCGACTATTTCATTTTCAATTATATATTTCGTAAAACAACGGATACCATTCCCACACATTTGTGCTTCGGAACCATCAGGGTTATACATACTCATTTTTACTGGCGCTTTTTCAGAACTTTTTACAACTAACAAGCCATCAGCACCAACACTAAATTTTCTTTCACAATATTTTAAAGCAATATTTGACCAGTTTAGATCTAAGTCACGCCCATCAACTACAATATAATCATTGCCACAGCCATGCATTTTACTGAAAGATATTTTCATGATTTATCCTTTTTCAAGCCATCTGGGAAATGATCATTTATAGCGCAATGAATACAACGGTTAGAAATAACGTCAATATTATTAGCTTGAAGTTTTGAAGCAGATTTTTGATGTTCTACACCTTCTTGCATCCACACAGCAGAAGCTTTTATTCTTATAGCAGCATCAGTGATTTCTGGAACTGCATCGGATCTTCGAAATACACTAACAATATCAATTTGCTCAGTAATACTATCGAGATCAGGTACACACGGTATTCCATGAACACTTTCTTCCATAGGATTTACCGGAATTATTGTAAAACCACAGTTGATCAAAAAATTCGGAGCTATATTACCTGGCCGTTTCTCTTTGGATGTTGCGCCAACAACAGCTATAATCTGACTTTGCTCTAAAATCTCTTTTTCACTCCGCATAATATACCCCCAAAACAATAATTTTTAGTAAATTTCACTGTTTTGCTGGCATTATACCATCAAAAGAAAGATAAATAAAAATCATCTTACAATTGTATATTTTTGCATTAATTTTTCTGTTTAAGTATGTACCAAGAAAGTTTCTAATAAGGTCTTAATTTTAGCATGGTAACTACATTTTAAGTGAGCTATATCAAACCAATGGATTCTAGTATCCGAAATACGAAACCAGTTATATTGGCTTCTGATAAATCTGTGCGTATTGATTTTAATCTTTTCAGTGGCATCATCAATTGATACTTCTCCATTAATATACCTATATATTTCGTCATAGCCAAGGCTACTCATAGAGGAATAACTTAAATCAATATTACTATTTATTAATAGCCTTACTTCTTCAATCCATCCTTCTTTTAGCATTTCATCTATTCTATTATCTACATCTCTATACAGAATTGTACGATCTTTGGTTAAACCTATGATAAATGGATTGTATAAAACGGGATCTTTACTACGCAGTTCCGACCATTTTTTATCACCAGCAATACCTACCTCTAAAGCTCGAATTACTCTCCTAATATTTTTAGAGTCAATAATTTTTGTAGCTTCTACATCTATAGATTTAAGTTCTTCAAAAAGGTGTTCTGCACCATATTTATTCGCAATTTGTTCGAATTTTTTACGGAGTTCTGGGTTAGGAGGAACTGACGGTATAGTCCAGTTTTCAATCAAACTCCAAAAGTATTGTCCAGTGCCCCCTACAAGCAAAGGTATTTTCCCTCTTGAAATAATATCCTCGATCGAAGCTTTAGCCGATTGAAGGAAATCTGCAATGCTAAAATCATCCATGGGATCAACTATGTTTATAAGGTGATGTGGGATTGTTTTTAATAGATGTGGTTTTGGCTTTGCAGTACCTATATTCATATTTCGATAAATCTGTCTACTATCTATACTAACAACTTCTGCATCAATATATTTTAGTATCTGCTCGCTTAAGGCTGTTTTACCAATCCCAGTTGGGCCAACGATGGCAATTAATTTTGATAGTATTCTATTATTCGTTTCCATAGACAACCTAATAGTTACAAAGTATCAATTGTTTGAATAATAGAAAGAAATTGTTCAGAATTTAAACTTGCAGATCCGATTAGAGCACCATCAATACAATCTTGCATCAGAAAATCTTTAATATTTTCTTTACTTACACTACCACCATAAAGAATTGGAGTAGAAATCTCTTTTTTAGTTTTATTA
>VFGE01000054.1 GCA_009392515.1 SAR202 cluster bacterium
GTTTCATCCTGTGCTCCAGCGCCACATCCGCCTCCACCGCAGCCACATCCGCCTCCACCGCAGCCACATCCGCCACCGCCTTCAGAAAGAAAGTTAGGATTATTAATAACAAATCCACTTTTCATTAATCCGTCGACATAGTCAATTTCAGAGCCGTCTAGTAGTGGTAAACTATCATTATCAACTACTAAACCTACTCCACTTGCGTCAATTATAGAATCAGTGGATTTTACATCTTCTTCCAAAGATAACATATATTGAGCACCACCACCTGCTCCAGGCATAACTACTATTCTTAAATAAGAATCACCTTGTCCTTCGTCGCTCATAACTTCTTTTAATTTAAGAGCGGCTACTTCAGAAACACTGATACCGTTAACCATTTCATTACCTCATTTTTAATGTAATAATATGTTAAAGTTTAGCATTATGATATTTTGCAGTCAATGAAGTTACATCCGATAGTGAGATTGGGTTGACTAATTCTTATCAATTAAACAACAATATACTAATCAGATAATTAACAAAGGGTAAATATGGATATTTTACTTGCCGAACCAAGAGGATACTGCGCTGGTGTAGTTAGAGCTGTTGATATTGTTGAACTTGCGTTAACAAAAATTGGAAATCCAATATATGTAAGACATGAGATTATCCATAATCAACATGTTGTAAATGAGTTAAAAGATAAAGGTGCAATATTTGTTGAAGAAATTTCAGAAATACCAGAAAATTCAACAGTTATATTTTCTGCACATGGTGTTTCTCCACTAGTATGGGAAGAAGCACAAAAGAAAAATCTATACATTATTGATGCAACATGCCCTTTAGTTACCAAAGTTCATCTCGAAGCTATTAAATATGCCAA
Organism: SAR202 cluster bacterium; assembly: GCA_009392515.1. Taxonomy (NCBI): domain Bacteria; kingdom Bacillati; phylum Chloroflexota; class Dehalococcoidia; species SAR202 cluster bacterium. Next base: position 869 of record VFGE01000054.1, read on the forward strand.
AGATGGATACACTATTCTTTTAGTTGGCCATAAAGGACATGATGAAGTCATTGGTACAATGGGTGAAGCCCCAGACAATACAATACTTGTTGAAAGTGTCGAAGATATACCCTTATTAAACATTCCAAATTCGGAAAAAGTGGTAGCACTTACACAAACCACATTGAGTGTTTCTGATACAGCTAATATTATCTCAGCGTTAAAGGAGAAATTTCCCAAACTCGTTACTAGAAATGATATTTGTTATGCTACAACGAATAGGCAAAACGCCCTTGATTCAATAACAGACGATGTAGATTTAGTACTTGTTGTCGGTGCAAAAAATAGTTCCAATAGCAATAGACTAAAAGAACTTGCTTCAGAAAGAGGAATTGAAGCATATTTAGTTGACGGTCCAGAAGATGTAAAACTAGATTGGTTAGAAGGGAAAAGTTCTATCGGTATTACATCAGGAGCTTCTACTCCAGAGGTTTTAGTTAACGGTGTCATAGAAAAAATCAAACCATCAAATATTCAGAATATAGTCTATGCTGAAGAAAATGTTAATTTTAAATTACCAAAAGAAGTCGTTTAAATTATCTTCTACTTTGTAGTTTGGCTAACAATCGAAGAATCTCAAGATATAACCATACTAGTGTGACAAGTAGACCAAGCGTAGCTCTCCATTCCATATACTTAGGAACTCCTCTTTCAGCGGCTTCTTCTATGAAGTCAAAATCTAACACTAAGTTAAGAGAAGCTATAATAACTACAAATACACTGAACCCGATACTTATCATGGAGCTGTTAGTTATGTCCATAATTGGCATAACTCCCCCGCCAAACATACTCATAAAGAAACTAACCATATATAAGATAAATATTCCGCCTGTTGCTGCAGCGACACCTAATTTAAAGTTTTCAGTGGCTTTAATAAGTCGTGACTTATATGCAAGTAATAATGAGAAAAATATACCCGCAGTTAAAACTATTGCCTGAGTAACAATTCCTTCATACATTGAGTTAAATAAATATGAAATCCCACCAAGAGCCATACCTTGAAATAGAGAGTATAAAGGAACTGTTTTAGGAGACCATTGAGGTTTAAACATTGTAGCGATAACAAGTATAAGGCTTAAAATAGCTCCAATAAATGTAAAGGCTGTGATTTGGTACACAAATGTAAATGTACCGGATACAAGCAAGATGAATAAAGCTATAATTGTTCTGTTTACGGTTCCATCGATTGTCATTACCCTATCATCTACGTATTCAACATTTTCAAATGTTTTAGAAGAAAGAGCTGGGTTTCCAGAACGTAATGAAAGATGTCCTGAATTTTGTTGTCCACTATTATTATACATATGTCCTCCTATAAATTAGAGTGAAATTTCTGATTCTAGTGAAAAGCCGGTTGGGGCAATTCCTCCTGCTAGGCCACCGCCATCTAAAGTGAAAAAGTTCCCAGAAACATAATTGGATGCTTCAGAAGCGAGATATACTGCTAATGGTCCTATTTCTACTGGATAACCAGTTCTGCCAATAGGAATGTAGGGTGATCTATGATCCCTATCAACATCAGTGCTTATAAAACCAGGAACTATGCAACTAACATTAACCCCATGCCTAGAAAGACTATTTGTGAGTACTCGGGTTAAATTAACAACCCCACCTTTTGCAGCTCCATACATATAGTTATTATTAGCACCTCTAAATCCTAATCCAGATGCAACATTAATAATTTTACCAGATCCTCGTTCAATCATTTCTTGAGCTACAGCCCTACTGCAATAAAAAGTACTGGAAAGATTAACATCTATTCCTTCTCTCCATTCTTCATCTGTGATTTCCCATATTGGCTTGGGGGTTTGGCCTCTAACAATGCCTGCATTATTTATTAAAACGTCAATTTTACCAAATTCTTTTCTAACAATTGAAAATAGATTTTCGATTTGTTTTGAATCGGTTACATCTGTAACTATTGCTAAAGACCTTCTTCCAATTTTTTGTATTTCTGAAGCGGTTTCATCGATAAGGTTTTGTCTTCTAGCTGCAACAACTACATCTGCACCTGCTTCTGCTAGTGCTAATGACATAGCTTTCCCTAGACCGGATCCTCCACCTGTTACAACAATTGTTTTTCCTTCTAAATTAAGCTTATCTAGCATTGTTATCTCCTATAATCATTAGATTATCTCGCCATAATCAATATATTCTATATCTCCATTTTCTTTTCGTATTTTAAGAGCTCCAGATTGATTAACAGATTCAGCTATACCTGTGATTTGAATTTGATTATTAGTTTTAATAGTTATATTTTGACCTAATGTTATCAAATGTTGATTCCAATATTCAAATATCGATTCCCACAAATGTTCTTTAGTATAAAAACTATTAAATTGTTTTATTAATTCAATTAAAATTATTGATCTATCTATTGTATGTCCGAGTTCATGCAAAATACTAGTCGCTGTTTTGCCATTTGTTAATTCAGTTGATGGAAAAAAGTTAACATTTAAACCTATACCAATTATTGCAGAAGTAGGTATATTTTCCTGATGAAGTGATTCTACCAATATACCAGCAATTTTATGGTTGTTAACTAAGACATCATTTGGCCATTTTATTTGTGGGAGCAAATTAATTGATTCTAAAAAGCGAGAAATTATCACAGATGAAGCAATTGTTAATTGATTAATCATTTCTGAATCAGGGTAAACTAATATAGAAAAAGTAATGTTTTGATTTTGTGCACTGATCCAGTCTCTGCCAAGTCTTCCTCTAGCTTTGGTTTGATGCTCTGCAAAAACAACCAAACCATCATTACGCGAATCATTTGAATATTTTCGTGCAATATCCATAGTAGATGTAGTTTGATCTAAATAGATAAAGTTATTACCGATAGCAGAATTATCTAATTCCATTTTAATAGAATTAATGTCTAAGTTAATGTTAAACCTCAACTTTCTATATAAGTGTATAATGATAATTATAGTAAAAATGACAAAATACTAATACATATGAGAAATATTATATTAATAGTACTGAGCACTATCTTTACATTTAGTTGTCAACAAGAAGCTGAACTAGATAGCAATGATATATCAATTATCCACGATTATCGCGAGTATATAACTAATGAGTCACTTATAGAATTAGAACAAATTCAATTAACTAATACATTCGATAATCCATGGGCTATGGAATTTATCGATGATGAAATGGTAATAATTACTGAAAAAGACGGAAAATTATCATTAGTTAATTTAAGAAATAATACAGTATCAGAAATAAATCATACTATCCCTGTAACTAGTTATGGGCAAGGAGGATTATTAGATATTGCTTATTACAACGATTATTTATATATCAGTTTTACTATTGGTAATAATAAGGGTAAATATACAACGGCTATTGGTAAGGGTGAATTTTTATCCCCGTATAATGAAATAAAAGATTTCGAGATACTTTTGGAAGCTTCCCCATATTTGAATAGTGGGGCTCATTTTGGATCTCGAATACTTATTAATAGAGATAATATTTACGCCACTATTGGAGAGAGAGGAAGTGGAAAATTATCTCAAAATCCTGCAAATCATATAGGAAGTGTAGTTGAAATCAATTTGAATGGGAGCAAAAATGCCGCTAGATTCAGCAATTACAAAGATTCTTTGCCAGAAGTATTTCAAATTGGCCTTAGAAACCCTCAAGGTCTGGCATTAGCTCCAAATGGAAATATGTATTTAAGTAATCATGGAGCTAAGGGTGGAGATTTTATAGGATTAGTCCTACCGAATACGAATTATGGTTGGAATAATATAGGTTGGGGTGGAAAAAATTATATTGGAACCCATATTGGCACAGGTAAAGCATTTAGTGATGAATATTTAAAACCAATATTATCTTGGGTGCCTTCAATTGCGCCTAGCGATATAGTCTTTTATCAAGGAGACGAATTTCTAGAATGGTCAAATGATTTGTTGGTTACGTCATTAAAATTCAAAATGCTTCTAAAAATTAGTATTATTGATGGAAATGTTAGTAATGAAACCATTATTCTTAAAGACAAAATAGGAAGGATTCGTGATGTTGATGTTAATTCAAAAGGAGAAATATTCCTAATAACTGATGAATCCAATTCTACAATTTGGAAAATAACGAATCCAAAAAGGAAATAAAATGAAAATATCTATAATGGGAGCAGGAGCAGTTGGAAGTTATATTGGACATAAATTGGCTCAAATACGAGTTAATGCAACACTTATTGCTAGAGGAAGCCATCTTGAATCTATGCAAAAAAATGGATTATATTTAGAAACAAATGATGGCATAAAACTTGTGCCGGTAAAGGCCACAGATTCAATCGAATCAATAAAAAACTCTGATCTTATTATATATACTGTAAAAACATATCATAACGATGTTGTTGCCAAACAAATATCAAAGTACATAAACCCGTATGCAAAAATATTATGTCTGCAAAATGGTATAACTAGTTGGCGGTATTTAGAATCAATAATTGGTAAGCATACTATCATCCCGGGTCTAATCTATATTGAAGCACAAATGAAGAAACCTGGATATGTTAACCAACAAGGAAACGTTGTAGATTTGGTATTCGGTAGCATTGATTCTTCTCAAAATGATGTAATACATAAAATGGTAGATATTTTTTCAAAAGCTAAAATCTCTTTCACCCAAACGAAAGAGATTTTACCTGAAATCTGGAAGAAATGGTTTTTTATCGCAGTTTTAGCAGGTATGACATGCGCCTTTAATACTAATATAAAGTCAATATTATCAAATAATGAAACTCATCAAATATTAAAACAATGCATGAAAGAAATAGAAGAAATAGGTATCAAAAAAGGTTATCAGAACGATTCGAGTATTACGGAATCTATATATCAATATCTTATTGATGAATCAGATGATTTGATAGCCTCAATGAAAATTGATCTTGATAATAAAAAAGAAATTGAAATAGATGCCCTTAGTGGTGCTGTTATCAGGCTTGGGGAGGAAACAAATACAGAATGCCCTGTAAACCTAGATATTTATAATAAAATAAATAACTTTTATAAAAATTATTCGCAGGATTAAGGGAACTTATAAGCCGAGTTCTGTACCTTTGGTGTTAAGGTGGTGACCATCTATCTAGGTATAATGTTACCATTATACTCATGCGACCAACCCGGAAACTACTCGAGCAGCTATGTTTCCCTATTCGGTCTTGCACCAAGTGAGGTTTACCTAATTCCTAACGTCACCGCAGGAACCGTGAGCTCTTACCTCGCGTTTTCACCCTTACCTACTACTGCAGGCGGTATATTTCTGTGGCACTTTCTATCAAGTTACCTTGCCTGGGTGTTACCCAGCACTTTGCTCGATGGTGCTCGGACTTTCCTCTACTTATAGTAAGTAGCAGTCACCTAGTTTCCTTAATCCTTTGAAGAAATAATGATATATCAAATATATTAATAAGTAAATCTATATTGAAAGACGAACTCGTTTTTCATAAACGTTGATATAACTCACTAAGAGTTCTAAAACTATTCGCTTGTCTTCAGCTTTTAAAGATTCCCAATTTTTAGTAAAAATATCTGTTAAAAAAGTTAATAAAGTGTCTGATTTCCATGCATTTAATATCTGTTTTAACAGATCTTGATGTTGGTTATGGGTAATAAAATCAAAAGATATCAATTCTGTAATGGAGTAATGAGGGTGTGCTAATGCATATTCTTTTACATTATGAACTTTTAAATAGTTTTGAAAGATTTTATAGAAAATATTGGAAGAAAGATTATTACTTATAGGTAATAAGAGAATTATTCTCTTTATTATATTTGATTCAAAGTTTTCAGCAGATCTCGTCTCTGACATGCAAATATTTTCATTTAGATTAGATAAACATTTATAATATTTATAGGTTCCTTTATTTAATCTAGAAGAATACGTTTTCCAATATTGATGCTTTTGCACGCCTACGTAGCTGTTTTTACAGTATCCACATTTTGCTAAGCCCGATAATAAAAAAAAGTCGTTTTTTGGCAATTTTCTATAAGGAGATCTAGAAGTCATAATATCTTGAGCTTTTCGATAGATTGAAGATTCGATTATTGGCTGATGATTAGAAAATTTTGTAAATCGATATCTTTTATATGTTCCCATATATATAGGATTTGTAAGAATCAAACGCAAGGAAGCTATATTCCAAGGGTTTCCTTTTCTAGTTCTTATTTCGTTATTGTTTAGATGGGCTGCAATTTTTCTTAATCCGTAATTATACTTAACATATAATGAAAAAATTTCTTTCACGATTAATGACTCTTCTGAATGGATTTTATATCCCCCATTAGAGTCCTTTACATATCCGAATGGAGTTCGTCCAAGTACTTTCCCTTCACTAGCAGGTTTTTGAAAGTATTCTAAGGTTGATTTTCTTGAGTTATTCTTTGTAACAGATAAATAATCGTTGAATTCATCATAAATTGAGTCTGAGATATTTGTTTCAATATTTATACCAGTCCATTTAAGAAAATTAGATAAATTTAGAAAGTCCCAAAAAAGTTGATTTATATTCAATGGAAAAAAAATACTACACGTTGTCACAGCCTTATTATTAAGAATATAGTTTATTGTATTATAAAACAAAGAATCGTTAGATTCTGAGGAATTATTGAATGCAAAAACCGTAGCATTGTTTTTGTCCAAATAATTGTTTGATTCAGAATCGCAAATTATTATTGAATGATTCATGATATATAAAAGATTATTGACCCACAGGTTTTACAATAGGAAATACTACTAGATTCTTTAAGTAAATTTAATTCACCTGTAGGTAATTTTACATTACAAGCAGAACAAACACCTTTTTCAGTTAATCCAACAGCATTTGGTTTTCTTTTTCTAATAGTAAGATATTTTTCTAAATAGTCTTTATCTACATTTTTTAGTAAATATGATTTTTCTTCTTGAAGATTTGTACGTTTTGTATATAGGTTTTCTAATTTATTTTGAAGATGCGTTTTGGAATCGTTTTGTTGAGTTTTAGTTGTCTCATATATTACAGAAGTATTTTTCAATTCATTTTCATATGGTTCTAGTTTGATAATACATTGCATTGATTTTTCTTCATATTCGGTAGTTTGTGATTTCAGTGAATCAATTTCAATTACTGTTGCTTCAGATTGTTTCTTATTGGTTATTTCACCACCATATAAACGACTTTCTAATGCTAAAACTTTATTGTTATTAGTTTCTATTGATATATTTAACTGATTCAAAGCTTTATTTAATATATCTATATTTTTTTTAAGTTGATTGATTTTTGTCTGTATAGACTCAAGACGGGAATTATCATTAATCTCATTTTCAATAAAGGAAATCTCTTTAAGGCAGGAATCCATTAACAAATCTACCGATTGCAATTCAATTAAACTTTTCATCTCTCACCTGTCTGAATGAATCGTTAATAACTGGATTATAAAAGAGTTATAAAGATTTTCCTATCATATATTAATGATTTTATATAAATTCTCTGGATTATTTGTAGCTATACAATCAACTCCTAATTTAATAAGTTTATTGATCATTTTATTATTGTTATCAATATCAACAATGACTATTTTATTTTCAGAATGCAAATTTCTAATGAATGCATCACTAATATCTTTTTCGTAAATATGAGCAATATTGCAATTAATAATATCCATGAAACTCAATGATTCATTACTTGTCTGATTTTGATAAATCAAACCTAGCGGAATATTTTTATTCCTATAACTAAGTCGTTTCAAATATTTGTGTTCTGATGAAAATATTTCGTGAATATTGATTGAATCAAATTGTAAAAGAATGGTTTCAATAGCAGCTTCGATTCCTGATTTTTGATTTGGTTTAATCTCTATAGATAAAGGAAGATAAGAATCTATTAATTTTAATACTTCTGCTAATGTTAAAATTCTTTCGTTTTTAAATTGTTTTCCAAACCAACTACCATAGTCTAGTTGTTTTAAATAATCTAATGGTTTTGATTGAACGAGGCCATACCCGTTAGTTTTATTTTCTAAATGTAATTCATTAATAACAACCAAATATCCGTCTGAGGACATTTGGACAGGGATTTGAATAATATCTGCATGGTTTTGTATAGCTGATTCTAACGAGACATATGTGTTTTCAGGAAATATTGCTGAATTTCCATACTTTGCAATTATTATAGGACGTGATTCAGATATCAAAGAATAAATATTGTTTGTAGACATCAATATCAGATAGGATTATTTGTAAGTATTTTATTAAATGAATCAAATAAAAAGATTGTTTGAAATTTTTTCATAAAGATTTCAGCAAACTCCAAACATGTAGGCGCTTTTTTATTTAGTTTTTCTATAGATGTAATGCCTTTATCTTTAATACCACAAGGTACAATGTAATTATACCAAGACAAATCAGGTGAAAGATTTATACTACAACCATGAAGAGATATTCCATTACTAATCTTTACGCCGATTGCAGCAATTTTGTTATCACCTACCCATACGCCAGTCAATCCTTCGATACAATTGGAATTTATATTAAATTCGTATAAAGACTCGATAATGCATTGTTCCAGCATTCTTACGTATTGAATAGGACCTTTAAGGCGCCTAATAGAAATAATTGGGTAAACAACTAGTTGGCCAGGTCCATGGAAAGTTATTTCACCACCACGATCAGTTTCAATAATGTCAGCTCCCATAGTTTGTAATAACGATGGGGTTTCTAAGAAATCTTCTTCTTTACTTCTGCGTCCTTTAGTAAATACAGGGCGGTGTTCTAAAAAAAGAAGTTGATCATTGATTTGATTATTGGCACGTTGCTGATGTAATGATTTTTGTAAAGATAAAGCGGTATTATAATCCAAAGTACCAAGCCATTTTGTATCACAAACTGATGTATTCATACTCTAATTATAAACTAGATTAATAAATTATGGTGTCTTCTCCAAGTTTTTGAAGACCATCTCGTACATCTCTCATAAAATTGCCACTTTCAGCACCATCAACAACTCTGTGGTCAAATGACATACAAACATTCATCATATCTCTAATTGACATAGCACCGTCTTTGTTAACAACAACTCGTTTTACAATCGCTTCTGTTGTTAATATACCTACTTGTGGTGGGTTTACCAATGGTTGTGAAACTATAGAGCCTAAGGCTCCAGTATTATTCACAGTAAAGGTGCCACCTTGAACATCATCGAGAGTTAATTTATTTTCTAAAGCTCTATCAATAAGATTTTTAAGATACTTAGCTAATCCTGCAATACTCATAGTATCAGCATTATGGATAACAGGTACAACAAGTCCGTGAGGTGCAGCCATAGCTATACCTAAATTTATGCGATTTTTAATAATAATTTTATCTCCCCCCCATGAAGAATTTAAAAGAGGGTTTGATTTTAATGCATCAGCTACAACTTTAATGACAAATGGAAGGTAAGTTATATCTACACCTTCTTTTTGAATAAATTGTTGGCGAATATTTTTTCTGAGTATTACTAAATTAGTCACATCTACTTCGTGATAACTCCATGCTTGAGGAATTTCATTACTCTTAATCATATTTTCAGCAATGATTCGTCTGAGCGGTGTTAGTTTTAGTACAGTTTCATCTTCTTGAGCATTAAGAACAACCGGAGTTGGTTTTTCAATTGTTGTTGGTTCAATTATATCTGCTGACGGATTGAAATTGATAACATCTTCTTTAGTAACTCTACCTCCTAAACCAGTGCCTTTAACTTGAGATAAGTCTATATTTTTTTCAGCAGCTAATTTTCTTACCACTGGTGAATATCTCACTTTTGTAGATTTATCATTATTATTCTCATGGGTTTGTGTTTCTGTAACTCCCAATTTAGACAGTAATTCTGGAGGTATTTCTGGTTCTTCTCCGGATCCTGTAGGTCCAACTGGTTTAACATCTTTTAAAAAAACACCAGCACTACTGGCTGGTGGGGATATTTCAGTAGTTTCTTCTTTAATTTCAGGTTGGTTAGAAACTTCTCCTCCATCAACACCTTCGGCATCCATTTCAGCAATTGGTGTTCCCATAGGCACAACTGCTCCTTCGTCTACTAAAATGGCAGTTAGTACACCATTATAAGGAGAGGGGACTTCCATATTAACTTTATCAGTAACGACTTCGAGTAATGGTTCGTATTTTTCTACTGTATCACCGATATTTTTTAGCCATTTACCAATAACACCTTCTGTTACTGATTCGCCAACATGTGGAAGTTCAATCTGAATTGACATATTTTGTTCCTTGTAACTTTATATTAATACTCAAGTAATTTTTTTGCTGATGCAACAATATCTTCAGCACTTACCATAAATTCATCTTCTAAAGTTGGAGCAAATGGCATAGCTGGTACTTCTGGGCCTGCCAATCTTGTAACTGGTGCATCTAAAAAATCAAATGCTTCTTCAGCTATAATAGCAGATACTTCAGCACCTACTCCAAGGGCTTTATTATCTTCGTATACCACTAAAGCTTTAGAGGTTTTCTTTACTGATTCAAGAATTGTTTCAGCGTCAAGAGGTCGAACTGTTCTCAAATCAACAACTTCTACGCTATATCCTTGTTCCTGTAATATTTCTGCAGCTTCAAGACAATAATGAACCATTAAGCCATAACTAATGAAAGTAATATCGGTACCTGCCCGTTTTATATCAGCCTTACCGATAGGTATCGTATAATCTCCTTCTGGAACTTCGCCACGTACAAGCCTATAGGT
>VFGE01000055.1 GCA_009392515.1 SAR202 cluster bacterium
TGAACAAAGATCCTATCGTATTTGCCATGGCAAATCCAGATCCTGAAATACTTCCGCATGAAGCTGGGCCTCATGTAGCAATCATGGCTACAGGCCGTTCAGATTTTGCTAATCAAATCAATAATGTATCTGCCTTTCCTGGTATATTTAGAGGTGCGCTCGATGTACAAGCAACAACGGTTAATGATGAGATGAAAATGGCTGCAGCTGAAGCAATTGCATCAACCATTACATCACGACAATTACAGGCAGACTATATTATTCCAAGTGTTTTTAATCGTAATGTTGCACCTGCAGTCGCGCGTGGTGTCGCAAGAGCAGCAAGAGCATCTGGTGTTGCTAGAAGATCTAGAAGTCACTAATTTTATATAATGATTAAAAGTGAATTTGATAGTTTTTGGGATAAAACTTTAAAAGATTTGGAATCTACATCCATGTCTGAGCATGTTGTTGAAGAAACTGATTTAAGTGCTCGAGATTATACTACATATAAAGTTATTCTTAATAGTTTTGAAAACAAAAGAATTCGTGGTATATATTCTGTTCCAACTACGCGGTCTTCGAAAGGAATTTTTCCTGCAGTATTAAGAGTTCCAGGTTATGCTGCCACTACATTAACTTTAGATAAACATTTTGCGTTAGTACTATCAGGATTTGCTGTCCTAAGTCTATGGCCACGAGGTCAAGGCGAAAGTATGGAAGAATGGTCTTTGGAGCATTCGACAAAATTAACCTATCATGTTGATGATAAGGAAAAATATTACTATCGTGGTGCATATATGGATTGTGTCAGGGGTGTCGATTTTCTTTCATCAAGACCTGAGGTTAATAATGATGCTATTGGTATGTGGGGGAGAAGTCAAGGCGGTGGATATACTCTTGCAACAGCATCTTTAGATTCTCGATTAGCAGCAGTGGTTGCAGAACAGCCTTTTTTATCAAATTATCCAACTTCTTCTACTTTGTCATCTACACCTTATGTTGAAATAACAGATTACATAAAAGAACACTCTGATCAGACTGAAAAGATTTTAGATACATTGTCATATTTTGATACGTTAAATTTAGTAAAAAATATAAAGTGTCCAGTTGCTCTAAATATTGGGATGATAGATCCTACTTGTCCACCAGAAACCATAATGCCGGTATTTGAAAATATACCAACTTTAAAAAACTTAACGGTGTATCAAGATCTTGCTCATGAAAGTTGCACTGATTTTAACATACTAGCAATGGATTGGTTAAAAAAATATCTAGGCTAGGCTCCGTGGCATTTTTTGTATTTATTACCACTTCCACAAGGACATTTTTCATTTCGTCCAATTTTTTTATTAGCGTGTTCTCGTTCAAATGCTTTTTGTTCTTGGCATGAAGAACAAGTGCATGTAAGTGGATGATCAGTGTACCAATTTGTTCGTGCCATTTTATCGTAATGTATGTTGCTTTTGTCTAGTTAAACCTGAAAGTTCTTTTTTTCTGATTCGTAAATTGGTTGGTGTCACTTCAATTAATTCATCGTCTGTTATAAAGTCGATCGTTTCTTCCAAAGTCATTTGTATATATGGGCTTAATTTTTTCGCAATGTCAGATGTTGAGGATCGTACATTAGTCAATTTTTTTTCTTTACAAACGTTAATTGCAATATCTTTATCTCTTTGATGCATACCAATAACCATACCTTCATAAACTGGTGTTCCTGCATCAATAAATGTCGAACCTCTTCCTTGAGCATTCAACAAGCCATAGGTAACAGAAACTCCTGGTTCAGATGTAACAAGCAAACCTACTGCCTCTGACTTAATTTCACCTCTCATGGGAGCGTATTCAGAAAACTTACTTGTTTTACTTCCGTCTCCTTTTGTTGTTTTTAAGAAGAAAGTATTAAATCCAATGAGACCACGTGTAGGTATCATATATTCGATTTTTACTCGATTATTTTCATCATATTCCATATTTTTTAATGCTGCTAAATGGTTTACTAGATAGTCATTTATAGCACCAAAGTTGTTTTCTGCAGTTTCTATTTCTAAATGTTCAATTGGTTCATGTATTGTATTGTCTATAGATTTTGTAATTGGTTGAGGCTTAGATACTTGAAACTCAAAATTCTCTCTTCTTAGTGTTTCAATAAGTACTGAAAGATGTAATTCCCCTCGACCAGAAACCAAAAAAACGTCTGCGTTTTCTGTTCTTTCTACATTTAGACTTATATTTGTTCTTAATTCCCTGATTAATCTGTCGTAGAGAACCCTAGATGTACAATATTTTCCATCTTGTCCAGAAAATGGTGAGGTATTTACTCCAAAAGTCATTTTTACTGTAGGTTCGGCAATATTTATTGAAGGAAGTGGGCGAGGATTTTCTACGTCAGTAATTGTATAACCAATAGATAAATTTTCTAGTCCAGCAAGAGCAACAATTTCACCAGATTCTGCCATGTCAACGGAATATTTTTCTAATCCATGAAATACGAATACTTTTTCTATTTTATTCGTAGCTATTGTATCTTCTTCGGTAACAATTGAAACATGATCGCCTGGTTTAATTTTACCATTTGTAATTCTACCAATAGCAATTTGACCTAAATAATTATCATAATCTAGAGATGTCACAAGGAATTGCAGTGGTTCTTTTTCAGATCCTTCAGGTTCAGGAATGTGGTTAATTATTGCTTCAAATAAAGGAGACATATCTTTTTGTTCGTCTTCTACATTTAACAAAGCATATCCCTCTTTTGCAGAAGAAAGTATTATTGGAAAATCTAATTGTTCTGCTTTTGTAGCCAGTTCAAGAAATAAATCTTGCACCATATCGATGACTTCATTAATCCTTACTCCGTCTCGATCAATTTTATTTATAACAACGATTGGTACCACATCTTGGTTTAAAGCCTCTTTTAAAACATATCTTGTCTGTGGCATAGGTCCGTCTATTGCGTCTACAACTAAAATACATCCATCTGCCATATTCATTGTTCGTTCTACTTCTCCACCAAAATCTGCATGTCCTGGTGTATCTATAATATTGATCTTAACATCGTTATAAAGTACAGCTGTGTTTTTTGCCAATATTGTTATTCCACGTTCCTTTTCTAGAGGGTTATTGTCCATAATTAAAGTACCGGTTTCTTGACCTTCTCTAAATACTTGACCTTGCTTAAGTAGTGCATCTACTAGAGTAGTTTTACCGTGGTCGACATGAGCAATTATAGCTAAATTTCGAATCTGGATTTTGGAGGTTTTGTTCATTTATAAATTTCCTTTTATAACATAACAAGTATCATTAGGTTTTATTGTTCCAGTATTTATAACTGTAGCAGTAATACCTCGTTTATTTACAAGAGATTTTGAAACTAGATCATGATAAACATTTAGTACTGCACAGGGCTTATTCTGTCCTGTAACTCGAAGAATTACTTCAGCACCAATATTAATGGTATCCCCTTCTTCTAATTCTGCTAGGTTCCCAAGATTGTTAGTAGTGATATTTTCAGCTAAGTCTCCAGGTTGAAGATTTATACCTAGTGCGGCATTAATTTCGTTAAGTACTTCTAAAGAAACTATAGAAATTGGTCGAGAATTAGGTTCGCTCGGGCCACTTTTTTTATGTTTGTTAATTTCGCCACTATGATAATCACCTGTGATACCATGGCGGTCGATAAAAACTTCTTGTTGGGGGTATTTAGGGACACCACCATTAGAACTAATATTTACAGATATAATTGTACCTGAATTTGTATTTGTCACGATAATTCCTTACTAACTTATTTTTCTATTGTATGAGTATATCATGAAAATTGACTTAAACATTAAATAGGGGATTTGATTTTCCAAAAGCATCTAGGATTGCCCCTGTTACAGCAGAGGATTCTGGAGCGACTAGAAAAGTACATAGTTTCGCAATTTCTGAAGGATCCATCATATGGTCATTTTGTATGGATTCTTCTCCAAATGCTTCAACATATCCTTCAGTAACAACACTTCCAGGACATATACAATTTACATCTATTCCATCTTTTTTGACTTCTGCAGCTAAGGATTCCGTGAAACTAATCAAACCTGCTTTTGTTATTCTGTATGCAGTTCTACCTGCTGCACCTTTTCTACCGCCAATAGAAGAAATATTTACAATTTTTCCATATTGCTGATTTATCATAAAGGGTAAAATTAACTTAGTTAGCTTAACTGCATTTACAAGATTTACATTTATAACTTCTTGCCAATCTTTCATATCGAAATCAACTAAATGTATTCGTGGGTGAATGATTCCGGCATTGTTTATTAATATATTAATTTCTAAATTTGATTTAGTTATATATTTCATAATTTTATCAATACCTGAATCATTTGAAAGATCTGCAGAAATATAGTAAGAACTTATATCATAGCTTTGAAGTTCGTTATGAATATCGATTAAGCGCTTTTCATTTCTTCCAGTTAGCAATACATCGATATTATTTTTTGCAAAGTCAATTGCAATGGCTTTTCCAATTCCACGTGATGCGCCAGTAATTAAAGCAATTTGTTTTTGTTGAGTCATTTATATTTCCTAAGTGATTAGTGGTCGTGATGCTAGTATTAATCCAACGATTGATAGGACAATTCCTAGTATTAATAAGAAAGTATTAATAGA
This sequence comes from SAR202 cluster bacterium, assembly GCA_009392515.1. Taxonomy (NCBI): domain Bacteria; kingdom Bacillati; phylum Chloroflexota; class Dehalococcoidia; species SAR202 cluster bacterium. The sequence goes on from VFGE01000055.1 coordinate 4,633, forward strand.
AACTTTCTTTGTATAATTTGCTCCTATATAGCTGCCTAGTGCTGCACCGGTTCCCATAATCATAATAAGGAAATAATCTACATGGCCATGGAATGCATGACCGACAAGACCTGCAATACCCATGAAGAATCCAATAAAAAGATTTGATCCAGCAGCAATTCGGGGATCAATTTTCAAAATACGAATAATTGCAGGTAAACGGATACTACCTAGAATGAGTCCAACTGCACCACCTACTAAACCAATTGATAAACCTGCACTTGATTCTGCAATTACACGATTTCTTGAAAATATACCTTTGGAATTTTCGAGATCTACACCGAAAGCATCTCTCATTTGAGTACCTTGGCTTCTTGCTAAAATTATAAATTCAATTCCTTGCCAAAATACTAGAATCCCTGCAGAAAAAAGTAACAAATTAACTGGTACGTGAGGGGCAAGGTATCCACCTAGCAACGCTCCAAATACAGCAGGAATTCCCATAAAAAGTATGATTTGTTTGTTTACATTTTTTTCTTGAATATGTCGAACAGTTCCAAAAAAAGAGGAAATAGTTGAAGTTATTATATTTGTGCCCGCTGCAATTCTAGGATCAATACCGAGTAATATAATTATTGGCAGACGAATAGTGCCTAAGGCAAGTCCAACGAATCCACCAAGTATTCCAACCAAAAAAGAAGAAATCCCTATAGTAACCACTACACCGATTGATAAGTCTGTTGAAAATAAACTATCCAATTTTTATCCTTTTTCTTAAATTGATGACATATTATCAGTACAACTAGTATTAAAGCAATTCTATACGGCTGTATTCGTCATTGTTTTACAGGTGGTTTTAAAAGCGCAAAGAAAAGTGAACCAATACCAGTCGTAATTGCTAAAGAAACAAATGCAATGGTATAGTCTCCATGATAATCTGCAAGCACACCTGCTGTAATTGGTGCGATAGCCATTGCGAGTGCATTGAGTATTGAAGAGAATCCCATAATAGTGGCAAAAGATCTTCTTCCAAAATATTCAGCTCTTAGTGACTGCATGGACGGTCCTCTTGATCCCCAGGCAAGACCATGGAGTAAACAAAACATAAAAACATGGAAATCGTTTGTTGCAAATGTTAAAGCCAATAAGCCTGTACTATGTCCGATCATAGTGAATACCAGAAACAATCTCTTATCAATTCTGTCACCCAAATATCCACCAACTGTTTGTCCCAATATGGTAAATACCATAAGAACGCTTATCATGAGTCCAGCTTTTTCCAAAGAATAGTTAAGTTTTTGTGCAACATGGGGTGTGAAATGAATCCCTACAGATCCAACAACTAATAAAGAAAATGCATGTCCTAATCCAATCAGCCAAAAAGAAGAAGTTTTCATAGCTTGTACTGCTGAAAGATCATTCGTATCATCATATGCAGCTGTAATATTATCCGTTGAATTGGTATTAACTTCTCCGTCAGGCATATACCCAAAGGGTTCAGGTTTATGACGCAGGCTCATAGCGGCTGGCATATTAAATATAATAATAATTATGCCAGAAGCAAAAGCTACTGCTCTCCATCCATATGTTGTAATGGCAATGGCGAGAAGTGGTACTAAAAGCCCCCCGATGCCCATTCCAGTCATGAAAAGACCTTGCGCAAAAGCTCGTTTTTTATTGAACCAATTAGTGATTGTTGCAGAAATTGATAAAAAACCACCTATACTTGACCCCAGGGCTATTAAAGCAAAACAAAGAAAATAGGTAAGTATAGAATTGACAAAGGAAAATAATATAAATCCTAGTCCAAAGAGAAACACACCTATACATGTGATTGTTCTTGGCCCATATTTATCGATTAACCATCCTTGAATTGGGCCTAATATTGCTCCTTCAGCACGTGTAAGAGCTACTGCAGTAGCAACAGTTGCTCTATTCCATCCGAATTCTGCTTGTAGTGGTAAAAAATATATAGTGAATCCATGAAATAATAGAAGCCCATTCAGACATTGTATAACAAATCCGGATAAGACTATCCACCAACCATAAAATATTTTTTTCCCTTTAGATTTAGAAGACAAAAAATTACAAACCCATATGAAAAATAGTAGATATCGAATTTGCCAAAGAAAAAGATAAAGTATTTATCTTAAGACATGTGGTAAACGATAAGGCTTTACAGACCTTCTCGTAGTCTAACAATATGTTTGATTCTAGTAAAGTGGAGATTTTCTGACCGAATTGCAGAGCTTATGAAAGAATACGATATAGACTATCGTGATTTCTACGATAATTCGGGGATTGTTGATCAACATGCTCGATTCTTCTCCATTCTCGTAATTGAGGATTAATTCCTCGAGAAGATTTAGATGATGATTCAAAAAAATTATTTTTAACAAAAGCGAGTATTTTATTCATAGCTTAAAACTGATTACCTCCATAAAATTTAAATAAATAAAGCCATGTAATTTAGTAATTCCGAAAAATTACAATAATTGTTGTAAATAACAGATAAATTTACGATATTATTAATAAAAGTGTTCAAATAATCTACATATAATTAAATATATAAATGATTTATTTTAGTATATTACGAATTACGTACAGTGTAAATATTAAAAATGTTACAAGTTTGTAAACTTATTGATTTGAAAAATATACTTTAAGGTTTTTTAAATATATTGTTTCTATACCATTGAAGCTCTTCGATGCTTTCTCTTATGTCGTCTAAAGCTAAATGAGTTCGTTTTTTAGGGGGAGTATTATCTAACTCTTCTGGAAACCAACGATTTGTTAGTTCTTTTATTGTGCTAACATCAATAATTCTATAGTGTAAGAATCTTTCTAAATCTTGCATTTCTTTGACCATAAATCTACGATCTTGGTGCACAGAGTTGCCGCATAACGGTGCTTCACCGGGTTTTATCCATTTTTCTAAAAATGCTAAAGTCTTTTTTTCTGCTTCTTGAACATTTGTAAGTGAACTACTTGATCGTTCCAATAATCCTGAGTTTGAATGTGTTTTTTTACTCCATTCTTCAATTCGATCCATTTCCGCATCGGTTCTTTTAATAGCAATAACAGGACCTTCTTCAAGAATTTTTAAGTTTTCATCTGTAACTATAGTGGCTATTTCTAATATCACATGTATTTCTGGATTTAATCCAGTCATTTCCATATCTATCCAAACCATACGTTGAGTTTTACTCATTTGTTTTCTCCAATTTTTCAGCAATCCAGAAAAATACAGACTCAAACATAGCAATAATTATATTTGGATACAATACTAAAAATAAATAATTCTATTCATGATATAATTTGAAACATACATAAATTAGAGATAAGGAAAATATGAATCAGAAAAACGTTGCAGTTCTAATAGATTTTGAAAATGTTGGTGATTCTTCTTTAGATAACCTTTTTGATACTATTTCTGACATTGGTAGAACTATTATCAAACGTGCATATGCAGATTGGTCACAAGTAAAACAAACTTCAGTAGTCCATTTACAAAAATTAGGAATTGAGGCAATTCAAAATTTTCATGCAAGTAATTCTGCAAAAAATTCTAGTGATATTAGGTTAGCAATTGATGCAATAGAACTTGTATATCGATCAGATGTAGATGCATTTGTTATTGTCTCTGCAGACAGTGATTTTGTGCCCTTAGTGAATCAGCTTAGAGCTAGTGGTAAAACAGTTGTTGGGGCGGGTAGACAAGACGTTGTTTCTCCAAGCTTAGTTCGATCATGTGATAGGTATCTTTTTATAAAAGATAAAAGTAAAACTCGTATTAATAGAGATATGAATGAGCTTAATAAAAAAACCCAAGAACTTGTACTTCGTGCATTAAGAGCATCAGGAGATGAGGATGGGCGAGTCGTAGGCTCTAAACTCCATCAGAATATGTTGCAGATTGATCCAAGTTTTGATTTTAGAGCTATGGGATTTCGTACCTTTGCTGGTTTTTTAAATTCTCAAAAGAATATAAAAATTACTAAAAAGTCACGAGGACCTGGCGATGTTTTAGTCGAAGAGATTTAGAGCTAATATTTTAAGCAGATTTATTTGTAGGTACTCGAAACCCTACGTACCAAAATCCAATTATTCCTAATATTCCTACAAGAAGTTGTATTGGTGGATTATTGATTAGAAAAATAGAAGAAGATCCGGCAAAAATAGTAATCATAGAAAGTGCTAAGATCTTCGCTTTCTTTGGCATTCCTTTCCCCTCACGATAATCTTTTATTAGTGGTCCAAAAGTTTTATTATTGATAAGCCAATTGTATAATCTTTCTGATGATCTTATATAGCATGCTGCTGCAATAATGAGAAAAACTGTAGTAGGTAAACCAGGTACAAAGATACCAATAGTTCCTAGTGTTACAAATATACTACCAAGTAAAATCCACATTACACGAATTAGGAAAAATTTGCTAAGTCTAACTTTATGAATATTGTTTTGATCGTTTTCGTTTTTATTCGCCATTAAAGTTGGGATAAGTCTTTAATTTTAATAACTAGATAACCTGTGAATTGTATCACAATTTCAATGCGCACACTAGTTGAATATGGTAATAATTTGTACAAACCCTCCAGTAGAGAGTATGACTATTATGAGACCAATTAGTAAACTTATACAACCATATCCAACACATCCTAATTTTTCTATTGATTTCATAATTACCTATTATTTTCTTTCCATTATTGAATTCAGTATTACACCAATGATGGCAGTAAATCCTGCCATCATAAAAGCATATGAAAATCCGCTAGTAAATGATACAAATACATCTAAATTATCGCTTCTTGTAATTGATGATAGATCAGCTTGATAGCCATCAGATCTCATAGTTAATGTAACCAATAATGTTGAGAAAGCAATGGAAACTAAATTAGCTGTTGTTCGTGTTAGTTGCAATAATGCAGATACTACACCTCTATTTTCTATCGGAAGAGAACCCATTATTGTACTAGTGTTTGGTGACGAGAATATTGCCCATCCTGCTCCAGAAATTGATAGACCTATAATTATAATTAGTGGGCCTGAATCTATTGTTAAAGTAGAGAATATAAATGCAGCTGATCCAATAAAAAATATTCCCAACATTGAAATCCATTTAGTTCCAAATCTATCTGATAATCTACCTGAAAATGGACTAATTATAGCCATGAAAAAAGCAGAGGAAATTAGTAATAATCCAGACACATTAGTTTTATATTCTAATACTTGAATTAAATAAAAAGGCATCAAAAACATAGTAGAAGAAAATGAAATAAATGCTAATAAACGTGTCAAAACTCCCAAACTGAATTGAGGAACTTTAAAAAAGTGAACAGCAAGCATAGGATTACTAGATTTACTTTCCCATATAATAAATGCAGTTAATAAAATGAGTCCAAATATAATTGCACCGGTACTTTCGATACTAAGAAATTCATAACGATGAATATTTGTAACACCCAGTAAAAGAATGATTAGTGCTACAGATGAAATTAAAGCTCCTGTCCAGTCAAAATTAAATTTTTTCCCAAAAGACTTATCATCTGATTTAAGAATAAATAAACCAAACAAAAAAGCCACAATGGCCACAAATAAACTTGAGAAAAATATAGATCTCCATCCAAATTGCTCAATCAAAATTCCAGCTATCACAGGCCCTAAAATCGCACCCATTCCGATGATAGAAACATACAAACCAAGAGCCCGACCTCTTTCATTCTCGGGGAAAATATTAGTTGCCATGTACATTCCATTTGCTTGAATACACGCTGTACCAAAACCTTGGAAAATCTTAGCGAAAAGCAAAACATTGTACGATGTAGAATTACCAGCAATAAGTGCGCCAATACCAAAAATAACAAATCCGGTAAGATATATCTTTTTAATTCCAACGGTGTCAGCAAGTCTACCCATAGGCAAAAATAAAGCACTTGTTGTAAGAATGTTTGCTAAAATTAGCCATTGTATAGTCGGAATGTCTAAGGAAAAATATTTTGAAATAGCAGGTATTGCAATGTTCAAGCCTGATTGGTCAATTACCGACATACCTATACCAATAGCTATAGTTACATATGCAAACCATTTATAATTTTCACTCTCGGTTATTGTTGAAATTGGTGATAGGGATAATTTCATTCTTTTTCTTGCGTCACCTTTCTTGAACGTAGTGAAGTCAAACCCAAACTTATAATTATAAGACTAAAGCTAACTATAAATGCTCTAGAAAATCCTTCATTAAAAGCTAGTAAAATGTCTGAATTTCCTGAATCAGTTACAGATGACAAGTCTGCAGCATAACCATTTGAACTCATAGTTAATGTAACAATGGTAGTTGCCAGTGCAACTCCGATAAGATTTGCACTGGTGCGAGTTAGTTGTAAAAATGCCGAAGTTATACTTCTATCTTCTATAGATATAGTGCCCATAACGGCACTTGTATTTGGTGATGAAAATGTCCCCATTCCTGTTCCATTAAAACACATTCCTAAAATGATAATCATAGGGCTGCTTTCTGGTGTTAATTGAGAAAATATTATCATGCTTGTTCCTGTAAAACTTAATCCTGCCATCGAAATCCATTTAGTACCAATTTTATCTGATAAACGACCTGATAATGGACTCGTTATTGCCATGCAAAGTGCACCAGGTATCATTAAAAAGCCAGCAATATCTGGTTCATAACCTAAGACTTGGATTACATAGAAAGGCATAAGAAAAAAGACAGCTGAACCAGAAACAAATGCTAAAAACCTGGTCATAATTCCCACACTAAAGTCTCGAATTTTAAAGAAACTCATTTTAAGCATAGGTTGATTCGTATGATTTTCCCAAACTATAAAAAGGATAATTAGGATTATTCCAAGTAATAGTATTCCACATACTTGAATAGATATTAATTCATAACGGCTGATATTAGTTACTCCTAATAACAAAGTAATTAATGCAAGTGATGATAGTGAAGCACCAATCCAATCAAAGCTAAACTTTTTTTCAAGGATTTTTGTATCGTTTCTCAATATGAAGAATCCAGTTAAAAAGGCGATTATTGCGACTGGAATAGCGGCAAAAAAGATTGATCTCCACCCAAATTCAGTAATTAATATTCCACTAACTATCGGACCACCTATTGCACCGGTACCTATTATTGTCATATAGAGTCCTAATGCCTTACCTCTTTGATTTTCGGGGAAAATTGATGTGACCATAGCCATACCATTTGCTTGTATACATGCAGAACCTGTTCCTTGTATTACTTTAGCCAGAATTAGGATGGGGAAAGATTGTGAAAATCCTCCAATAATAGCCCCAATAATAAAAATTAGAAATCCAGAAATATATATATTTTTTCTTCCAATAGTATCTGCGAGTCGACCTATGGGTAAAAATAAAGCACTCGTTGTTAGTATGTACGCTAAAGAAACCCACTGTACTGTTGGTATATCTATCTTAAAATGCTCTGCAATTTTTGGTATTGCGATGTTTGTTCCTGAAAGATGTAAAACAGCTAATCCAACACCTATAGCTATCGTAAAGTATGCAAACCAAGTGTAATTAGAGTCGTTTATAATTGTTTTTTGATTAGTTTTTGATTCCAATTCTTATCTACGTTTCGTATCGTGTTCAAGAAGTATCATAACACATTATTTTAAAAGGGTTTTCAAATGGGAGTTAAATATAAAAATATACTTGAACTATTCATGTATATGTAATAATGTAACCATACATTTTCTAGATAGCCAAACGATGCTTTATTTATAGGGGGATTGTATGCCTACAGAAGACTTAGCTTTAGTTTCTCATCTGTTACGACGTGCTGGTTTTGGGGCTAGCCGTAAAGATGTAGAAAATTATGCCCAAAAAGAATATGAAGAAATTGTTGAAGATTTATTAACTCCAGAAAATTTTCCTGAATATGATGCAGATTTTATATCACGGTATTATATGGGTACAGTCACCTCAGACTCTTTTGGTCAAACACAAGCTGCATGGATCTACAGAATGATAAATACCCCTCGGCCTTTAGAGGAAAGAATGACACTTTTTTGGCATCATTTGTTTGCTACAGGTTGGAATAAACACGAACACGCAATGACCTGTGTGCAGCAAATAGATATGTTTAGGACAATATGTCTAGCTGATATGACTACTATTTTGATTGCATTGTCAAAAGATCCAAATATGATATGTTGGCTTGATAATAGTGAAAATCATAAAGATGCGCCAAATGAAAATTATGGTAGAGAGATCATGGAGCTCTTTTCTATGGGCGTTGGTAATTATACTGAAGAGGATATAAAAAATGCTGCAAGAGCATTCACGGGTTGGACTTTTACCCAATGTATCCCTTTGTATCCTTTTGGCACATATCTTTCTGAGTTTGAATTTCGTGAAGATGATCATGACTATAGTGAAAAGACATTCTTAGGAGAAGTGGGTAATTTTGATGGCTATGACATTATAGATATTATTGTGAAACAACCAGCAACTGCAAAATTTATCTCACGCCACTTGTACAATTTCTTTGTTGCTGATGAACCACAAGTTCCAGCTTGGAGTATTCAACCACCACGAGACCCTCAAGCTATAGAAATATTAGCAAATACTTTTATTCAAACTAAAGGTAATATACGAGAAGTATTACGTACTTTGTTTAATTCCGAATTTTTCAAAAATTCAAGATTTATGAAGATAAAAAGCCCTGTGGATTTTGTAGTTGGTACTGTAAAGATTGCAGGATCTCATACTATTCCACAACCGGATTTAATTAATCTTTCAGGTTCAACAGCGTTGATGGGGCAAACATTAATGGACCCTCCTACAGTAGAAAGTTGGCACACAGGCCCTGAATGGATTGATAGTGGAACATTAACAGATAGAGTTAATTTTGCTGTAGAACATATTGGAAATTTAAATAGTGATGGTATCAAAGATATAATAAATCGTATCAAAATTAACGGTGAAGAAAATTCTCCAGAGGAACTAGTAGATATATGTTTAGATTTATTAGGAAATATGGAAATAGATGATACTACAAGAAAAAGTTTGTTAGAGTTTTCAAAAAATTTAGGTGTATTGGTTTTTGATAATACAGATTCTGAATTGGAAAGTTCTGAAAAAATTATAAATTTGCTTCAACTTATCGTTTCATGTAGGGAATATCAATTTGCATAGTTTAATTAGAGGAGGTTAAGATGACAACAGTAAGTGCACCGCCAGTTTTGGTTGTAGTACAATTAAGCGGGGGCAATGACTTTATGAATACTGTAGTACCTATAACGGATGGTATCTATCATGATTCTCGACCTACTCTAGGTGTCAAAGAAAAAGATGCTTTGCCTCTCAATGATCAATTAGCATGGAATCCTGTAGCTGCACCACTAAAAGAATTATACGATCAGGGAAATGTAGCAATTATTCAAGGTATTGGTTATGAAAATCACAATAGATCTCATTTCCGTGGTATGGATATATGGCATACATGCGAACCAGATAAAATCGTTACTGAGGGATGGCTTGGCAAAACAATACGAGAATTAGATCCAAGTGGCGATAATGTGGTAACTGGTATCAGTTTTGGAAAAGGACTTCCACGTGCAATGGTATCTCCTGGAGTTCCTGTAACTTCGGTAAGTGACTTAGATTCATTTGGAGTAATGTCCACTATTACGGCTGACCAACAAAGAGAAGAGGCATTGGGGGTATTTAAACGAATGTATACCCCAGCTGTAGGTTCAGGTATTGTTGCGGATTATTTATCACATACTGGAACTAACGCTTTAGCTAGCGCACAAATCTTGGGAAGTGTGCCTGGAAAATATACTTCTACAGTTGAGTATGCTAGTAATTCCATTGCTAAAAGTTTACGAGATGTAGCTCGTGTACATACTGCTGGTATTGGTACAAGAGTTTTTTATACACAACATGGTGGTTATGATACTCATGCTACACAGCTCGCAGTCCATCCAAAATTATTAACAGAATTAACTACTGCAATTATGGATTTTTTCCAAGACTTGAAAGATCACAACGCTTCTGAAGAAGTAGTAATGTTGGTATTTAGTGAATTTGGCAGAAGAATAAAGGATAACGGTAGTGGCACAGATCATGGTTCTGGGGGCGGGGCATTTTTAATTGGTGACCGTGTGCGTGGTGGATTGTATGGCCAATACCCTTCACTTGAGTTTGCTCAATTAGCAAATGGAGAGGACTTGGGATATAACATTGATTTTCGAAGTGTATATTCTACTTTAT
>VFGE01000056.1 GCA_009392515.1 SAR202 cluster bacterium
GTTTCTCTTATGACAGGTGGGGAAGCTGTAATACAAAAAGCAGTAGACACATATGGCCAATTAGATATATTAGTCAACAGTGTCGGTGTTAGAAGAGATGAAATGATTTTTAATATGAGGCCAGAGGATTTTGAAGTTGTGATACAAAACTCACTTAAATCGTATTTTACTACCAGTAAATATGCTTGTATTTTGTTTCGACAACAAAGATACGGGCGAATAGTAAATTTAACATCTGACGCAGGTTTAGGTGAAATTGGTATGTCAAACTATTCTGCAGCAACTGAAGGTATTGTTGGTATGACGAGAACTATAGCAAGAGATATGGGAAGGTATGGAGTAACATGTAATGCAGTGTCTCCTGTAGCAAAAACTAGATTATTTCCTGGAGGTGTAGATTCATATAGAACTTCAGGAATTTATCCTACTCCAGATGATAGAGCAGGATTAGGATTAAAAGAGCCTGGTATAGGCTGGGCAGATGATAATTCACCTGAAGACCCTGGAAATGTTGCTCCATTAGTAGCGTATTTAGCTGGTGAAGGCTCTCCAAATGCAAATGGTTATGTATTTGGTGTGCGTGGCGGTGATATATATCTATATACTAACCCAGAAGTCGAAAGAGCAATTTACCATGAGAAAGTTTTTTCAATGGATGAATTAGATGATTTAGTACCAAGAATTATATCTTTTGATATGTAACAAGATGTAATTATACTAACAATAGAAATGGAGTTAGAAAATGGGAAATAGATTAGAAGGAAAAGTAGCAATTGTGACCGGTGGTGGTGGTGGAATAGGCCGCGGAGTATGTAGGTTACTTGCTGAAGAAGGTGCATCTGTAGTAGTTAATGATGTTGGAGGAGCAGTAGATGGAACTGGTGCTTCAACAGGACCAGCAGATGAATTGGTATCAGAAATAAAAGAAAATGGCGGCGTTGCTGTTTCAAATTATGACACTATTGCAACTATGGAAGGTGCAGGCAAACTTGTGCAAGCTGCCCTAGATAATTTTGGTAGAGTTGATATATTAATGCACGTTGCTGGTATTCTTCGAGATCGAATGGTCTTTAATATGACAGAAGAAGAATGGGATGCAGTATTATCAGTACATTTGTATGGAGCATTTAATACAGTCAAACAAGTTGTACCTCATTTAATTGAACAAAGGTCCGGAAGAATAATTATATTTTCTTCTGGTTCTGGACTTGGTAATTCTGGTCAAACAAATTACGCTGCTGCTAAAGAAGGTCAAGTAGGGTTTGTTCGTTCTCTTTCACGAGAATTGGCTCCTTTTAATATTACTGTTAATGCAGTATACCCAGGAGGAGATACAAGGATGACAGGAAGTATTCCTGATTCAGCTTTGGAAATTCGAGCACAAAGAGGTATATCTAGTAGAAGAACCGTTCCTACAAAAGAATTATGGGAACCAAGACATCCGGACAGAAATGCTCCAAAAGCAGTATATTTATGCACAGATGCTGCAGAAAATATAACAGGTGAAGTAATAGGTACATCTGGTCCTCCAATGACTTTATATTCTCCTAGGCACGTATCAAGAGTCATACATAGTGATACGCCTTGGACTTTAGACCAACTAGAAGTCATGATGCCTAACGCAATTACAGATGGGATACCAAATCCTGCACCAGCAGTACAGCCAGAAGAAAAATAAGATTTGTTATCGCTGAAAATGTGAATAAGAGGTGTTGTTGATTACGAAATCTTTTTATGATCTAAGGCCGTGGTTTGTTGCTTTTTCTGGGATGGCCCTGTTGTGTTTGCTTATAGGACTTAATACTCAATGTATGGGGTTATTTTTCATAGCTTTAGAACAAGAATTTCGATGGAGCAGGGCATTAATATCCGGTGCTTTTTCTGTTGTACGGATTGAAGGTAGTTTTCTTGGTCCGATTGAAGGGTTTTTAGCTGATAAATTTGGTCCAGATACAATGATCCTAATTGGTGGAGTTATAACATCTATTGGATTTGTGATATTGGGACTCGTTCAAAATCCTGTAATGTTTTATATTTCCTTGCTAGTTATTACAGCTGGAGTTGGTCTTGGAAGTTTTATACCTGTTACTACATCAGTAAATTGGTGGTTTAAAAAACATCGTAACACTGGACTCGGTATTGCTATGGCAGGGGTTCCTGCAGGAGCTGCTCTACTTTTACCTTTAGTAACCATATTGATAGAAATATATAACTGGAGAACTACAGCATACATTTTAGCTGCAGTGACATTTGTAGTATCCGTACCACTAAGCCAGGTAATGAGAAAACCAAAAGTTATCGAGGAAAACAACAATTCCGATAATGAATTTAGTGATAGCCATGCTGTTTCAATTGAAGATGATTTTTCATTAAAACAAGCAATAAAAACATCGGCTTTTTGGATAATCCCAAGTGTTCATGCTTTGAATGGATTTACAACTCATGCAGTTTATGTACACGGGCTTATAAGACTCACAGATGCTGGTTTTTCTATAGCTGTAGCATCTACTGTATTTGCTGTGTATGGTTTTATAGAGATATTAATGCGTGTTTTTGGTAGTTTCATAGGAGACTTAATTGATAAAAGACATGCTATTTGGATATTTTGTGCGATTCAGGGGCTAGGTGTCGTTTTTCTTGGATTAATACCTGATACTTCAGAGAGTTTTTCTACAGCAATCATTATGGCATATTTATTCGCAATAACGTTTGCTATAGGACATGGAGGTAGAGGTCCTGCAATTGTGGCTATCCGTGGAGAATATTTTGGGAGGGCAAATTTTGGAAAAATTATGGGAGTAGGAGGGTTTATCACAAGTTTAACAGGTATAATTACTCCTATAGCCCTAGGATATTATTTTGACCAAGTGGGAGACTATGTAATACCGTTTATTATTTGCGGCTTACTAACCGCTTTTGGAGGACTTTTGATATTATTTGCGAAAAAACCTAATTAAATTAAAGAAAGCGAAACAAATTAATTAATATGAGTGAGAAATATAATTGGTTAGACTTATTTATAACCATGTATGATGAATTAAATATAATAGTAAAAGACTTGTCTTCTCAAGGAAAGGCAAGAGGTATTATTGGAAATGTTGAAGGACGAGATCCAAAAGAAGACAGATTCTTAGAGATTGATAAAATATGTGAAGATCATATTCTCAGCTATATAAAACAGTCTCCGTATTCTGTGGAAGTTTTCTCAGAACATGGTCACTTTATAACAGATCCTCAACGAGAGGTAAGTTTCATTTTATCAGTGGATCCATTTGATGGTACATCTCTATATAAAAGCGGTATACCAGCCGAATGGTGGTCTGTACTAACAATATATAATCCTGTAACTTTAAAACCAGTATGCGCAGCTGCTGTAGATTTTATTCGTGAGCAATTTTATTATACTGAAAATGGAATATTTAAGTATTGCGACCTTGATGATAAAAAGTTTATTGATGTTGAATTAAAACCTAAAAATAATTTGGAATCAGGGTTTGTTTTGGCAACATATTCAATGAGTCCAAATTATTCATTACTTTGGGGAGAAAATACAGAAAGACTTTTAAGGAATCTAAATGCTTTGAGTAACCCTCCAAGAATTTGGCCAAATGGAGGTTCATGTGTTTATCCGTGGATGGCTAGGGGTTTAGTGGATGTTTATTTGATGTTTGAAGAACCAAATAGCGAAGTAAATCCAGGATTAGGATTTATAATGGCAGAAAATTTTTGTGCTTATGAAATTACTGAGGGGAAAAAACTAATTGAATATTCTTTTGTACCAAATTTAAGTGACAAAAAAATAAAATCATTTATAGCTTCTAGCAATCAAAAACTTCTAGAAGCTATAATTGATTTATTATAAATTCTTAAAAACTTTAGTACTATTTTAATTTATCAGCTTCGGCTTTACCGAGAATTCTGAACATTGTGTACTGTTGTCCGTCAATTGTGGCAACTGCTCTTGCAGCAGGTCGACCATTTTTCATTGTTACTAAGGTAACATCTTTGTCATCGACTTCAACAGATTTTCTAAGTTTTAGATTGTAGAATTTCATAGCTATACCACCTTTTTGTAAGTTAAACATAAAGAACAGCTTTGTATCTAACTAAGTAGACAATATGAATAGCTAGATTGTCAAGTTTTATGGCTATAAAACCCTAAAATTGACCATAATTTAACAAAAAAGCAACATTTTAAGTTATTTTGTAGTTTGTATAAATATTTTATAAGGAAAATAAATATTGTTAGTCTGATCGTATTTAGCAATACCAATAAACAAATCTTCTTCATCATAGCATCTAACTAATGCTTTATCTGGTAATATGATTTCTGAATCCATGATATGTGTAGTTTGACCCGTTATTAGTTTATATTTTTCATTATTGTTTGCTTTTAACTTCGGTAAATGATTAATTAGATAATCTGTAGGTATTGTATGCATTTTCCAGTGTTCGTTTATTGAATGTTCAATACTAATAGAAGAATCTACAGTAAATATACCACTGCGTATTCTTCTTAAATTTGTTAGTACAGCTCCACATTCCAATTTTTCACCAATATCATTGATAAGCGAACGTATATATACGCCTTGCTGACATTTAACAATTAAGGAAATAAATGGAATATTACTTTCTATAATTTTAATATCTTCAATATAAATTGGTTTTGGTTCTAATGAAAATTCAATTCCTTTACGTACCAAGTCATATGATCTTTTACCTTTATACTTTACTGAACTATATTTAGGAGGAATCTGAAAAGAATTACCTATAAATGAAGAAATTACGGAATTTAATGATTCGGTACTAATAGATATTTTGTTTTTAATTTTTGTTATTTTCCCTTCAAGATCATACGTGTCAGAAATTAATCCTAATTGAAAATCACATTGATATTCCTTTGTTTTGTCATTCATAAAATTGATTAATCTAGTGGCTTGACCTATAAATATAGGCAAAACTCCAGTAGCCAGCGGGTCAAGCGTACCAACGTGGCCTATTTTTTTTGCACCAGTAATTTTTTTAATCTCTTTACCAACCTGTGTTGATGTCATTCCTGAATCTTTATCAATATTAAGTATGGCACTAATCATTGGAATTTAGAAATTAGGTTAAAAATTAATCTGCAGTATTTGGAAGATTTACTAAATTATCGATAGAGTCATCTAGTAAAAATTTAAGATAAGGGAGATATCTGAGTCTGATTTTGGATTTTAATTCATTGTGAATATACCCACTAGCATCATTTAATGCTTTAATAGCGTTTTGTTGCTCTTGAGTAGATCCCATTACACTAATCATGATTTTTGCTGATTTTAGGTCTTTATTTGTAATAACTTTAGTTACAGTAAGTAGAAGAGATAAACGTGGGTCTTTTAATTCGGTTGTAATAAGCCAACCTAATTCTTCTTGCAAAAGGTCATTAATTTTTTTTATACGGCGATCATCCATTTGGCATACTCTATTTTTTACTGTGGATGATTAATTCATCGTTCTCTTCAAACTCTTCAAAGTTAGCAAAGGTTATTCCACACTCTAAACCTGCACCAACTTCTCGCGTATCTTCTTGAAACCTTCTTAATGTGGTTATAGATCCATCATGTATTTCTGTTCCATCACGTATTACTCTTATCATACTTGATCGAGTAATTTTTCCATCTGATATATATAGGCCAGCAATCTTGGATTTCTTACTTCTTGAAAATATTGCTCTTATAGTTGCATGACCATCAATAGTATCTTCTTCTTCAACTTCTTCTGAACCGATAATAATATTTTCGATATATTCTATTAGTTCATATATAATCTCATAAAATTTAATTGATAAATTCATTGAATCTGCTATTTGTTTAGCACTTTGGGCAAGACTTGTTCTAAAACCAATTACTATTGCATTCGTTGTTGACGCAAGTAATAAGTCTGTTTCAGTTATAAATCCGCTAGAAGAATGTATTATATTTACTTTAGCAATGTCATTATTTAGTTTTACTAATGAATCCCTGATAGCTTCTGCAGATCCTTGAACATCAGTTTTGATAATTAAAGGGATTTCCTTAATCTTTTGTTCGTTATTTATTGAAATTGCGTTTTCTACAACATTATATTCTGATTGTTTAGATCTTGATTTTTTCCTTGTTTCAAGCAGATCTTCTGCTTCTTTTTCTGTTGAAGCTACCATAAATATTTCCCCAGCTAAAGGCGGTTTATTTATCCCCATGATTTCAACAGGATAGGAAGGTGGTGCTTGGTCTATTTTTTCACCATTGTAATTGAACATTGACTTAATTCTGCCTTCTGTTGAATTCGTGAAAAGTTTTTCTCCAATATTTAGTGTTCCTGACTGGATTAATAAAGTTGCAATAGGACCTCTATTTTTATCTAATTTGGATTCGATTACCACTCCTGTTGCTTGTTTGTGAGGATTCGCTCTTAACTCAGATACTTCTGCTAAAAGTAAAAGGTTTTCTAATAAACTTTCTAAACCCATACCTGTTTTAGCAGAAACTTGAACACAGATTATATCTCCACCCCAGTCTTCAACTAGTAAATCGTTTTCTGCTAATTGTCTTTTAATTCGATCGGGGTCACTATTTTCTAGGTCACATTTATTGATAGCAACAACGATAGGTACATTGGCTGCTTTTGCGTGATCTATTGCTTCTAATGTTTGAGGCATCATACCGTCATCAGCAGCAACAACCAAAACAGCTATATCTGTAACTTCAGCACCTCGTGCTCTCATAGCAGTAAATGCAGCATGACCTGGTGTATCAATAAAAGTAATGGGTTTATCATTATATGTTATTTGATAAGCGCCAATATGCTGTGTTATTCCACCTGTTTCTTTTTCAGCTATATGGCTTTTACGTATTGCGTCTAAAACACTTGTTTTGCCGTGATCTACGTGACCTAAAACTGTAATTATAGGTGCTCTTTCTACTTGATCTGCTGAATCGTTTTCATTATCTTCTAGAGTGGATTCAATTAGTGGAGAAGAATCTGAGGTTTGCTTTTCTACAATTGTATAACCGAAAGCTGTGGCTATTTTTTCAACTATCTCTGCATCTAGGATAGCATTAATATTTGCCATGATGCCTAATCGCATTAACTGTTTCATTAGATCTATAGCATTATAATTTAGCATGGCGGCAAGATCTGCAACCGTTGTATTAGGTTCAATTTCAAGGACTTTTGTATTTTTTGTTTGTTTTTCTTGTATTGAGCCAGTTTCTGCCATAATTCTCACAACCTATATTTAGCCATATACTCACTAATAATAATCTTGTCTTTATCAGACAAATTGGCTTTTATATTTCTTTCTATCTTCCCTTTTTTTATAGCTTCTGTCCAGCAGTTAAAGGATCTACATAAATAGACACTTCTTCCTTCGGATTTATCTTTATCACTAATATTATTTAATTTTATAACAATACTTTTTTCTTTAGTTCTTATTATTTTTATAAAATTTTTCTGGGGTTCTTTTGCACCACAACCTACACAAGTTCTTATTGGTATATGTTTTGTTTGATACATCAATCACCTTCATTTAAGAATCTCGGTTATTTGTATTTGGTCCTTTTTTGTTTTTTGTATTTCTTGATTTTCTTGATTTTCTACCACTCTGGTCTCTACCTTGAGTTTCGACAAAATCTTCAGCAAATCGTATTTGTGGAGAATCATTTGATCCTGCTAATTGAGGAATTTGCCAAATATCATCAGATAGAGAAATACTTTCTGGTTCATTGGATTCTATCTTTTCATTCTTAGTAGATTCTTCTATTTCTAAATTTGCCAAAGCTTCTTCTATACTTATTTCTCCTCTATCCAAAGCTAAATCTACTTCTGATTTTTCTTCATCTTTTTCTTCATCATTTTTAGACCCTTCTTCAGTATCATTTAAAGAGACAGGTTCTAAATCTACTTCAGTTGCATTAATTTCTTCGGCCTGTTCTACTACAGTTTCAGGTTGATTTTCAGTAGTATTTACTTCAGATTCGATTTCAGAAACAGTACTTTCTGTTTCGGGAATTTCCTTTTCGGGCTCTTTATCTAATTCCATTTGCTCAGCTTCACTGCCACTAATTATGTCAATTTTCCATCCTGTGAGTTTGGCTGCAAGCCGAGCATTTTGTCCTTCTTTCCCTATTGCTAAAGATAATTGTTTATCTTGAACGGCTACAACAGCATTTTCAGTGTCATAATCTAAATTTACATTTAAAACTTGCGAAGGATTTAATGAATTAGCTATAAATACTTTTGGATCAGAATCCCATTGGACAATATCAATTTTTTCGCCTTGGAGTTCATTTACGATGTTTTGTATACGTATGCCACGTAGACCAACGCAAGAACCAACAGCATCAACTCCTTCTTGTTCTGTCCATACTGCAATTTTGCTACGGGACCCCGGTTCTCTTGATATTGATTTTATTTCAACCACTTTATTGCTTATTTCTGGAATTTCAACTTCAAATAATTTCCTTAATAAATCTTTGTGAGCCCTAGATATAATGATTTCAGGATTTCTAGTTCCTTTGTTTACTTCAAGAATATAGAATTTGAGTTTTTGGTTTACTCGATATCTTTCTGAATTGACTTTTTCTCTATCAGGCATATAGGCTTCTGTTCTACCTAAATCAACAGTTACCCCGCCAGCTTCTACTTTTGTTATATTTCCTGTAACTATATTGTCAAATTTTTCTGCATATTCTTCAAATATTAAATCTCTTTCAGCTTCTCTTAATTTTTGCATTACGACCTGTTTGGCAGTTTGGGCTGCAATTCGACCTGCATTGTAAAGATGAGAGTCAATTTTCATAGTGTCATTAATTTCTGAGCTAGGTATGATTTTTTTTGCTTCTTCTAATGATATTTCAATCAAGTCGTTCTCTACAGTCTCTACTACTTGTTTCAAAACATATACTGTTACATCTCCACTACCAGGGTCCATGGTTACCGAAATGTTTTGGTCAGGATCAAAATTATCTTTTTTATAAGCAGCAGCGAGCGCTAATTCGATCGCTGAAATAACGGTATTGCGAGGTAAATTTCTTTCAGCAGCTAATTGCGTTAATGCTATTAAAAAATCGCTTTTCATTATACATTCCTAAATTTATTAAAAAAAAAAGTCGGACAAGTCCCACTTTTCGTAAATTTTAGGCATCATAGATGCCAACAATTAAATTTTGTAGTAAATTATAACATGGTAAATTTCAATTATCAATCGATGTTTCAATATACAATAGATTTATAAATTATTTAATATCAACTTAAATGAGGTTTTTATGGATTTTAGCTTTACACCTGAACAAGAAAAATTAAGAGTAGATATAGGAGACTTTTTAGAAAATAATTTGACTTCTGAGTATAAAAATGTGTTGTATGATGTGGCAGGTGTTGGTGTTTCAAAAGAATTTACTAAAATGCTTGCAAAAAATGGTTGGATTGGTATGCAATGGCCTGAAAATTATGGTGGTGCTGGTATGGGGATTATGGAATATGTTATTTATCGTGAAGAGATGGTTATGAGGGGCGCTCCTATTGGATACCATTTAACTGCAGAAAATCAAATGGCACCAAGTATTATGATCAATGGAACTGATGAGCAAAAACAAAGAATTATTCCAAGTATTGCAAAAGGAGAAATGAGTATTTGTATTGGTTATAGTGAACCAAATACAGGTTCAGATTTAGCTTCATTACAAACTAGAGCAGAAGAAGACGGTGACGACTTTATCATAAATGGTGTTAAAACTTGGAATAGTGGCGCTATTCATTCTGAATTAATTTGGTTAGCTGCTAGAACAAACCATGATGTTCCAAAACATAAAGGGATAACAGTGTTTTTGGTTGAATTGGATAGTCCTGGTGTTACAATTGACCCAATTCAAAATATGGCAAGAATTGGAGGATTTAGTAATATTACGTTTGATAACGTTAGGGTTCCTAAAAGTAATATTGTTGGTGAGTTAGATCAAGGATGGTATGTTGTCGCACAAAATCTTGATTTCGAGAGATCTGGTATAGAGCGGGTTGCAAGTAATTATTCAATAATCCATGATTTTTTGGAGTACATTAAGACAAATAACAACAATACCAAAAACAATATAAACAACTCGTTAGTGAGAAATAGAATAGCAGATATGTTTATTGAAGTAGAAGTAGGTAGATATTTAGCTTACAATATTGCATGGATGCAAAGTAAAGGGTTGGTTCCAAACAAGGAAGCGTCTATTTCTAAAGTGTTTGGAGCAGAGACTACAAAACGTAATTCTCAAGCAATGTTAGAGATCTTAGGAATGTATGGTGGAGTTAATTATACATCAAACTATTCACCAATACAGGGTAGAGTATTAAGATCCTGGTTTGGTGGTATTTCTTCTACAATTGCCGCTGGTACCTCTGAAATTCAAAGAAATATTATCGCTATGAGAGGATTAGGATTGCCCAGAACATAAAGGGAAAATATGAAATTTTCAAACTTATTTGGTAAGACACAAAAAAATATCTCCACAAATGCTGAAAGTATTAGCCATCAATTGATGCTAAGAGCAGGATTTATACTTCAAATTGCAGCTGGCGTATATGCGTATATGCCTATTGCTTATAAAGCCTTTAGGAAAATAGAAAACATAATAAGAAATGAATTAAATAAATCTGGTGCCCAAGAAGTTCATATGCCTGCATTACAACCAGTTGACCTTTGGGAAAAATCTAATCGAAAAGAATCATATGGTCCTGTACTCTTCCAACTTAAAGATAGACGAGAAAGAGAATTGGTATTAGGACCTACTCATGAAGAAGTGATAACACAAATGGTAAAAAGCAATGTTGAATCTTATAGAGATTTACCATTAAATTTATATCAAATTCAGGTTAAATTTAGAGATGAAGCAAGACCAAGAGCAGGGCTTTTACGAGGTAGAGAATTTCATATGAAGGACGCTTATTCATTTGATATTGATCAGAAAGGTTTAGATAAACGTTATGATCAAATGGTAGAAGTCTATAAAAGTATTTTTCAGAAATGCGGATTACCTGTTTTAGTTGTTCAGGCAGATAGCGGAGCTATAGGAGGAAAAGATTCTCAAGAGTTTATACTTACTACTGATGTAGGAGAAGATACCATAATATATTGTAATTCTTGTGAATATGTAGCTAATAGTGAAAAAGCTGTATTTAAACATGATGAATTACCCATTGAAGATGAATTAAATCTTATAGAAGTAAGCACACCCCTAGTTAAGACAATTGAAGATGTATCCAAATTTTTTAATTGTGATACCAAAAAAACCATTAAGTCGGTAATCTATATGATTGAAAACGAACTCGTTATGGTGTCAATTAGAGGAGATTTAGATATTAATGAAATTAAATTGAGTAATATTTTTAAAGGAAAAGATTTACGTTTAGCTACTGATGAAGAATTAATAAAGTCTGACTTATTACCTGGTTTCATATCTCCTGTAGGACTACAAGGTAAATCAAATTTTCATTTTTTATTCGATAATTCACTAAAAACAGGTAGTAATTTTATATCTGGTGGTAACAAAATTGATTCTCATTATAATAATGTAAATATACCAAGAGATATTTTAGTATCAGAGTTTAATGATCTGGCATTAGCAGATAATGGGTACAGATGTAGTGAATGTAATGATACTTTAAGTACTACTAAAGGTGTTGAAGTAGGACATGTTTTTAAATTAGGCACATCGTATTCTGAAAGCTTAGGAGCTTATTATACTGATGAAAATGGTTCTCAGAAACCTATATTAATGGGATGTTATGGTATAGGTGTTGGGCGTGTATTAGCTGCAGCAATTGAACAAAATCATGATGACAAAGGGATAGTTTTTCCTTCTGAAATCTCTCCATATCAAATACACTTAGTTGGAATAAACTTAAATGATAATTATGTTGCAGAGTCTTGTGAAGATATATATAACCGTTTAAATGACAATGATTATGAAATAATATTTGATGATAGAGATGAAAGTGCTGGTGTTAAACTCGCAGATGCTGATTTGATGGGTTTTCCGATTAGGATGGTAGTGTCTTCTAGAAGTTTGAAAAATAATTCTGTTGAAATAAAATTAAGAAAAGAGTCAGAATCTTTCCTAGTTGAAATAAACAAATTAGAAGAGTACTTAAGTTCTATACGTTAGATTCTTCTACTTCTAAATTATTAATTTCTTCAATAAGTGCTTCAAACATTTCAGACTCATCAACTACTCTAGATTTAACACCTTTTTTAAATATCACTGCTCTACCTACACCACCTGCAATACCTATATCCGCATCTTTTGCTTCACCAGGTCCATTTACTTCACAGCCCATTACAGCAACTTTTATATTTTTGTCGACCAGTTTAAGAGCCTCGTCTACCATGTTTGCTAACTTGGTAACATTAATGTCTGCTCGACCACAAGATGGGCAAGCGACAAGAGTCGTGCCTTTGGTTCTTAAATTTAATGATTTAAGAATTTCATAACCTGTAATAATTTCTTCTTTTGAGTCATCACTTAGTGAAACTCTGATAGTATCTCCTATTCCCTCATACAATAAAATGCCTAAACCGATAGCACTTCGAATACTACCAGATTTTGCTGTACCTGCCTCAGTGATTCCTAAATGAAATGGATATGGAACAAGTTTTGCTAGTCTTCTGTAAGCTTCTATTGTTGTATCTACTTCAAAAGCTTTTAATGATATTTTTATTTGTTCAAAATTTAAGGATTCAAGAATACTAATTTCCCACAATGCGGTATCAACCATATGATCTACTGCTGTGTAGCTATTTGGATCAACTTTGCTTGATTTAGGTAAAAGATTTACACCATCTTTTCCTCTTGATGCTGATCGAGTTTGACCTATTTGCCCTACAGGAGGAAGACTTCCAAAGTTAACACCGATACGTATAGGAATCTCTCTTTCTTTTGCTAGAGTTACTACTTCTTTCACTTTTTGACTATCACGTATATTCCCTGGATTAAGTCTTAAACAGTCAACACCTGATCGAATAGATTCTAGAGCTAGCTCATGATGAAAATGAATATCAGCGACTAATGGAATATTTATAGATTGTTTTATTTCTTTTAATGCTTTAGCAGCTTCCATATCTGGTACAGCACACCGAATAATTTCACAACCATATTCCTCTAGTTCTTTTATTTGATAAACAGTACTTTTAATATCTCTAGTGTCTGTTTTAGTCATAGATTGAACAGAAATAGGGGCAGTACCTCCTACTTTTTGCTTTCCTAGATATACAGGCTTGGTAATTCTTCGACTCATATTACTCCAATTCTATCTATAAAATACTTTCACCATTAAATATCCTCATTAAATCAGCCCAACTAATAATTATTGCTAACATAATTAGTGTAAAGAATCCTGCAACATGTATCAAGCGTTCAGTCATGATTGATATTTTTTTCCCGCCACGTATCATTTCTATAAGTATAAAAAATAATCTTCCACCATCTAATGCTGGTATCGGAAGAAAATTAAAAATTGCTAAGGTTAAATTTATAATCGCCATTAAATTAATAGTAAATAATATTTTTTGTTTGAGGGAAAAATTGTTTTGTGTGTTTAATTCTTGATACGCTTGAGCCATTCCTATGGGGCCTGCAATTACTAGTGGTTTTGTACCTGTAATTGCGCTACTGATTTCATTTTTAGTCATAATAACAAAATCAATCATTGTAGAAGTACCTTTTTGTAAGGATTGTAATGGATTGTACCTAATTGATACTTTGTAAGGATCTACAATTTCAAGATTTATACCAGCAATGTATTTTTTTTGGGTATTATCATAGATTGGTTTTAATTCAACAGCTACGTTTTGATTATCACGAATCATTTCCCATTTTAGGTAATTATTTTGATGATAATTTAATAGATACTCAACTTGATAGGGACTTTTAATTTTCTCATCATGAATTATCTTTATTATATCTCCTGGTAATACTCCTGCTATTTCAGCAGGTGAGTTTACCGCAACAGAATTTATTGCTATATCTCCATGAATTGCATCTCTAGGAATCATATAAATACTAGAGAATAAAATTATTGCTAAAACTAAATTTATCAAAGGTCCAACGGCAATAATAATGAATCGTTGATATGCTGGCTTACTTTCAAGGCTTTGAGGATCATTTGGATTATCTTCACCTGAAAATTTTACAAATCACACTAGAGGAATAGAATTTATACTATAGCTAGTTTCTT
>VFGE01000057.1 GCA_009392515.1 SAR202 cluster bacterium
CCTATACCGCCTACTGCTACCCCTGTACCACCTACTGCTACCCCTACGCCTACTCCTACCCCTGTACAATTACCAGAAAGTTCTCTTTTTACCAGCTTCTCTGTATGTGGTTGGGAATCAAGTTATGCAATTGAAAACGGAGTACTATTTATATCATCAACTGAAACACCAGGAAGTAAATCAGTTGAGAATTTAAATCTGGATTTCATGCCTTCTTTAGTTGGTCAAACACATTCAAATCTTAAAAATCAATCTCTTGGTTTTTCCTACCATGAATATATCAGAACAAAACTAGATATAAATAAGGAAACATATGTAGTAAATATCCCTGCTGGGAAAACGCCATTCAAATTGGACCTAAACATAGCTGTATCAGGCAAAGGATCAGATGGCAACTCATGTTCGACTACAATAACCGAACAATTTACCCGTAGCGATGACTTTTATCCCATCGCAGAATTGTCTATACCTAGCAACGCTATACCAAATACGGACAAATATAAGCCATTTTCAATGCCATCGCCTACAGCTCAAGGTTTGTTCTTAGCTACATCACAGAGCAACTATGACGACAATTATCAAAAAGTATTTGTAAATAATAGTGAAGGTTACTTCGTAAGAAAGCCTCCAAGTACTATAAGGGTTGGTCTTTTTGGAGACGTCAAATCTGAGGACTATGAAACAATTCGTGACTATATTGAAGTTTTGGCAGTTGTAGCCCCTGATTTAGATATAGCTTGGGCAAATAATATTTCAGAAGTCACATTGCCAATACATTTGCTTTCCTGTACTGAGCTCATAAATGAGACTGCTGACCAGTATTGCAATACATCAGGCCCATCTGGTTCATTTTCAGATCAGTGGGGTTCAAATAATCTTGCGCCAGGATGGGGTTTCATTAGGATATCTGATCAGCCTTATGGATCCAGGCACACATTAACCCACGAATTTGGGCATGCTATGGGTCTTTGGCATTCTGGAATAGATAATACTAGCATGGGACCTCCTAATACCCAAGCAGGGTACTGGGCTGCACATGATCTTATGTCTGTTGCATTAATTCACAACCCTCTTATCACGTCAGGTCAAACACGTGAAGAAATCCAAACAGCTCTTAATATTCAAGGAGATGAAGTTCAGGGGTTTATTAATAACCCAGCCACATTATCTAATATTCCAGATTCTCCTTGGGTCGAAATGGGAGAAAAACTCAAAAAACAATTCAATGATTCTCGGAATAGGTAAACGTTTGTGAAATAACTACAATAAAGAGAATGCAACGCTAAAGGAATATAAAAACTTATCTTATGTTTAATGTGTCATTATTCTATAATTCCTCTCGAAAGAGGTAATTAATGAATAAATTATTCCTTATAACTATATCATTAATCCTACTAATTGCGTGTAATCATTTCTCAGACAATACTATTACATCTTGTGTAGATCTTGCAGACAAAATTAAAACGTTACCTATTACCACCAAAAATATACTGTCTCCACTAAATATAGATAAACCTACTGATTTAAAAACTTTAGAAATTCATGAAATTACTATTTCAAATCCTAATAAAGCATCCTCTAAAAACATTGATGGAAAAATCATTAATTGCAAAGGAAAAGCCATACTATCGAGTGGTAAATATCCACTAGATTTTTATTTATTATTCGAAGGTGAGTATAAATACGTAGTTGTTGAATCACAAGGTAAACGTAAATGGATTTTTCAATGGAAGCTAAATTAATTACTATACCTTGTATTTATTTATGCAACGACTGTACAATTTGAAGGATTTATCAACCTTCTTAAACAAAAATAAATTGACATACCAAGATATAACAATTTACATTTTATACTTAATTAACAATATATAGAACGAGGAGAATAATATGGAAGTTTTGCAAATACTCCTACTACCCTTAATTATTTTAACCTTATACAACACAGTCTTTACAGTACAACAACAAACATTCAAAGTAGTCGAAAGATTTGGTAGGTATAAAAGAATTGCGCGCCCAGGTATAAATATTAAAATCCCTTTTGTAGATAAAGCTAGTAAGGCCGAAAGTATGCGTATTCGACAATTAGATGTACCGGTAGAAACAAAAACAGAAGATAATGTTTTTGTAAAAGTTTCAATTTCAGTCCAATTTGTTATTTTAGATGGAAAAGAATTTGAAGCATTTTACCGTCTTGATAATGCGGAACAACAAATTACTTCTTATGTATTCGATGTAGTAAGGGCAAGGGTTCCGCTGTTAAGCCTAGATAACCTTTTTGAGAAAAAAGATGAAATTGCCGTAGCAGTTAAATCTGAACTTGATGACATTATGATTCAATTTGGATATGGAATTGTTAAAGCTCTAGTTACCGACATTGACCCTGATGCAAAAGTTAAGTCGGCGATGAATGAAATTAACGAAGCACAACGTTTAAGAGTTGCCGCTACTGAAAAAGGTGAAGCAGAAAAAATAATTATTGTAAAACAAGCGGAAGCAGAAGCAGAAAGTGATGCACTAAGAGGCACGGGAATAGCTAATGAACGTAAAGCAATTATTGACGGACTGAAAGAATCAATTGATGATTTTCAAAAAAGTATTTCTGGAACAGGGCCAATGGAAGTAATGAACTTGGTACTACTAACTCAATATTTTGATAGCTTGAAAAGCATTGCTTCGGCTCCAAATACTTCAAGTATTTTCATACCCCATACTCCTAATTCGATGTCTGACTTTTCTGATCAAATGCGAAACGCTATAATGCAGGCAGGTCAAATCACAGACCACAAAGAAATAGATCAATCAGACCAAATTACTGATAACGAAGAAATCTAAAAATAGTATTAAACAGAAATAATTTAGAAAAAGGATCAAGGAAAATAGAGCAAATCCAAAATCCGGGAGGTTACTTATGAAGAAGTCGCATCAAATTATAATGGCAGGTGTTGTAATAGTATTGGTTGCCTATGCTTGGTTGATAGGTTATGGAATGTGTAATAGTGACGGTTTATTCTGTTAAAGGGATAAATTGTAGCTCATTTATTAACGACTTTTAATCAACCAATTACTAGTACGAATATATATTTTATTCATATATGTTTCTCATATTCCAAGCATCAAAAGAAACTAGTTTAGCCTCAGAACCTTGGGCACGCAGGGAAACACCAACGCTATCTGCTAATCCAGGATACACTCTTACAGCAACACAGGCTTTATCATTCACAAAAACTTCAACGACACTTTTATCTATAAATATTCTTAGTTTAAGAGGTTCATCTGGGTCAAGAGCTATTGGTGTAGTTTCAGGAGCTCTTGATAATACTCCTGGTAATATAGAGGAATAGGATGAATCTATCGACAAAATACTCTCTCGATCTGGAATATAACGTGGTGTCCCATAAGGATTAACCACTGTATTAGCAGATTGTAATAGAGCTCCTGTTTTATCACCCCATTCAGTAATTTTAAATCCTCTATCCTTAAAAAACGCTATTCTGGTATATTCCTCTCTATTTTTGGACCTAAGCACATTTAACTCAACCATAGGAGAAGATTTTGGGTCTATCTCAACAATAAACTCTATGGTGTTCCCCTCTATTCCATCAAGAACTACCTCTTGGTTTGGAGGCAATACGGTTTTGCCTACATGTTTGTGGTCATATCGTAAAGATTCAATATCACCAGTTGGCTTGATTTTAAGAACAGAATCATTTTCTAAGGTAAGTAATCTTGGCAGAGTCATAATCTGGTTCCATCCCTTTGTGTCCATGCCAGGATTCATATTAAATATGGTCACTACACCACCTAAACCATCAGGAGTAGAGGACGGAGCATGTACTCCCGAAGGTGTAGACGCACCGAAATTGAATAAACCTCCAGAGAATACTGAGAATTTATCACGTACCTTATCGTAATCACCCAAAAGATACTGCCCTCCGCTCATATGACTGTAAAAAAGAAGTATGTATTTATCACCAATAGGCCAAAAGTAGGGACAAGCCCCATCATCTCCAACCAATGTAAAAATGTCTCCCTCAGTAAAGGGATGTAAATATTCCCAATGGATCAGATCATTTGATCTAAAAAGAAAGTCGGCAGCTCTTCTTAATCCTCCTGGTTTTGTCAGCAATGTACCACCAGACAAAGAATAATATTTCCCACCTTTACTCCAAATACACGGGTCAAACACGGTATATTCTTGAGGGGATCCATCCTGTACAGGAATAGGTATCACTGCCTTTCCTGTTAGTTTCTCCCAATTCAAAAGAAGCGGATCTGTAGAAACTGCAACAATATTTCCCGCATCAGTTCCATGATACATAGCTATTACCCGATCTTCCTCTACGAACGTAGAACCAGAAAAACATCGGCCTTCAGGATTGGGATATATTGCATATGGTAAATCTTCCCAATGTATGAGATCTTTACTTACAGCATGCCCCCAATGTTGTCTGGGATCTTCTGGTGGATAGGCTTGGTAAAACAAATGCCAACGACCTTGCCAATAACACAAGCCATTTGGGTCATTAAGTGTATTTTCTGGATTAACATAATGAAAGACAGGTCGGTAAGGATCAGTACGCATATCAAATCGTGCTTTCAACATTCTTTGTAGCAATGGATTATCCTTCAACTGTGCTTTCTGTTCCTCCAAAGTCTCGGGGAATTTATACTGGGGTGTTAGTGATGTGAATTCTGGATTATCCATATTTATCCTTTCTATAGGAATGCATGATAAACAAATGTGTTGTTAATCATCACCAAAGCCAAGCTGCACCTCGTACGCCACTTGAGTCACCATACTTAGCTTGACGCACTTCCGTTGCACACTCTTTGCCAAATACCCATTTAGACAATAATGGCTTGAGGTTGGAATAAAGTCTTTCAATATTAGACATCCCACCCCCCAACACTATTACATCAGGATCTAATGTATTTATTAAACTAGCCAATGCTTTTCCGAGCCTTTGTTCGTATCTCACGAGGCACAACTCAGCATTAGATTCGCCTTTCTCAACCAATTTAACAATTTGGTATGCTTCAAGCACTTTCCCTGTATGTAGCTCGTAATCTCTCGCAAATCCTGGCCCAGATAAAAAAGTTTCTACGCAACCTATTCGGCTACAGTAACAGGGAAACTTTTTTTGGTAATAGATATCCTCATCATTTGGCCATGGTAAAGGATTATGCCCCCATTCACCTGCTACACCATTGTTTCCTATATGTGCTTTGCCATCAATGGAAATTCCACCGCCACAACCAGTGCCTATAATTACCCCAAACACCATTTTATACCCTGCACCAGCTCCATCAATTGACTCGGAAACAGCAAAACAATTTGCATCATTTGCTATACGAACTGGCCTTCCTAATATTTGTTGTACATCCTCATCTAATGTTTTGTAATTTAGCCATGTAGCATTAGCATTTTTAACCTTATTCGTAATAGAGGATAGGGTTCCAGGTATACCTAGTCCTATGGAATCCGCGACCCCAACACTACTTTCTACCTTGGAAACCATATATTTAATTGCCCGAAGTGTTTCAGGATAGCTATCTTTAGGAGTTGGAACTCTCTCCCTATATAGTTCTTCGCCTGTATTGGATAGAGCAATAGCTTCTATTTTAGTTCCACCAAGATCTATACCAATTCTCATATGCCCTTCCTTCCAAAATCAGTATACAAAAATTGCCTGCAATAACCAACCTATATCATTATGCTAAATGGAACAATATTTAATCACTTCAGTTATCACTGCCAAAACAAACTTGCAAAATATTTTGATTGTTGTACACTATTCAAACAAATTATTAAAAGTAGTGTAATGGTAGAGATTACCAACAAAACGATTGATGCATATTAGTGGGGAGTTGTGCAACCATCTCTCCGCTAAAGCCTCCTATTTTTACTAGTAATGTTCATGTCTATAAATGGTTATTACCGAGGAATTCGCAACATAGTGTATTATTTGTATATAGGGTGTATTTATGGAAGGTTTGGATATAAACGAATTTGTTTTTGAAATGCTAGTAGTAGTAACATTAGTCAGCATTGAAAAACTGATTAAAACTCTAAATGAAAAAGGTATACTTGAACAAAATTACAAATAAGAACGATTCTTTTTTAACAGAACAAAAACGAATATATAGAAAAAGAAACCCCAAAATTGATGCCATATCCAATATTGATGCGTCTAGAAAATCTAAAAGTCGGTTGCATAAACTGTGGGCAGATATTCTTTATATTATATTTCTTGGTTGGATACCTTCATTAGTTTGCCTTTCAGTTGTACTAGTAGTAATGCTACTGATACTTTTTTATATATAGTAAGGTAAAGGATGAACTAACACATAATTACACTGATATTGGTATCAAAGATTATTATTAATTAATAAGAGGCATAAAATGGAGAAAAAATTTATTGAGTATAAAGGAAATCCAAATATAGATTTTGAAAATATGGAATTAAAATCTAAGGAATTTTATGAAAATTTAAAACAAAGAAAAACTATACGAGATTTCTCAGATAAAGATTTTCCAATATCTATCATTGAAAATTGTATAAAAACTGCAGGGACTAGTCCTAGTGGAGCTAATATGCAACCTTGGCATTTTGCAATATCTACTAAAAATGAAGTAAGAAAAATTCTTAGAAGAGAAGCAGAAAAGGAAGAAAAAAGTTTTTATGAAACAAAAGCACCCGAAGAATGGTTGAGAGCTCTTGAACCATTAGGAACCGATGCAAACAAACCTTTTTTAGAAATTGCACCATACATAATAGGAATTTTTGCTAAAAGTTACGGCGTTTTAGATGATGGTTCAAAAGTAAAACATTATTATGCTAAAGAATCAGTGGGTATAGCAACAGGAATTTTAATAACAGCATTACATCTAGTTGGTCTTTCTACTCTTACTCATACTCCAAGTCCAATGGCATTTATGAACAAAATATTTAAAAGACCCAAAAATGAAAAGCCTTTTTTATTACTTGCAGTGGGATTTGCTAAAAAAGATGCTTTAATTCCAGATATTAATAAATTACCTTTAGAAGATATTTCATCAACGATCTAAATAGAGCATATCTGAACCTAAAAAAGGGTGGCGGATATACAGCTAGATAAGGGGTTTTATTATGTTGATTAGACTAGACACATTGAGAGAAAGGCTTCATGGCGTCGTTCTTAATAAAGGAGAGCAAGGGTATGATATTGAAGGCTTACAAGATGAGCTTGATAACCTTCCTGATAGCTATGACGAGTTGGTAAAGTTTACTAAAAACTTATTAAACCTAAAAATTAGAAAAGATTGGTCTTATGTAGAACCAAGCTCTATAAATGACATTTTGAATGAAATGGATCCATCAAGACCAAAAGGGCAAATTACAGAAATTGATTACGAAGATAGCTCAAAGCGAGTAGAAGCAGCTTTTATAGCATCTTTATGTGGATGCATTTTAGGTAAGCCATTAGAGCAAAAGTTTACTGGTCATGAAATTAGAAAGGCTTTAGAAGAAATAAATGAATGGCCTATGTCAGACTATATATCGAAAGATATAGAAAATGTTCTTCCTAAGGTTCATACATCTTTTCCTGAAACAGCTAGAGAATTTATAAATTATGTAGCTCCAGATGACGATATTAATTACACAATTATGGGTATGTTGATTTTAGAAAAATTTGGTGCAGATTTTACTCATGAAAATATGAAAGAACTTTGGATAAAGCATTTACCAATTGGTACAACTTTTGGGCCTGAAAATACCAAGCTACTAAAGTCGGGAATAGAGCTAAAAATTGATGGAAGGGATAGATCTGCTTTTCTTGCAAAAGGCCCTAATGGCTCTGAAAATATTTTGCCAACTGATAAACCTGAGGATTTAATTGATGTTTTTAACGACATATTAAATCCTGGAGATGAATTATGTGGAGCTGCAATTAGAGCAGATGCCTATGGATATGCGTATCCTGGTAACCCTGCGATGGCTTCTGAACTAGCTTACAGAGATGCAAGCTTTACCCATAATCGAACTGGTGTCTATGGAACTATGTTTATTGCAGCAGCTATTTCATGTGCTCAAATCATGGAAGACAGAGATGAAATTATAGAAACAGCTCTTAAGTTTGTCCCTCAAAAGAGTCGTTTTTACGAAAGAGTTTCAGTTTGTTTTAAGGATGTAAAAGATTCTGATTCTTGGGAAGAAGCATACGATAAAATAAGTGATAAATATGGAGAATACGGCCACTGTAGAATTTATCAAGAGATAGGTATGTTGATTAATACTTTGAAGTTTGCTAAAGATGTAGGTCATGGAATTTGTATCCAAGTGAGTCAAGGTGCTGATACAGATAGTTTTGGAGCTACCTCAGGTTCTATTCTTGGAGCATATTTTGGACCCGGATACCTTGACGATAAATGGGTAAAACCATTTAATGACGATATACATACAGGGTTAGCTTGGTTTTTTGAAAGATCAGTTTCTAAATTAGCCAAAAGGATGTCAAAACTACCTGCGATCTCACTACAAAAGTAAAGGAGATTCTAATTTGCTAAAAAAACTTTTTAGCGTTTTGTTCTATAAACCGCCAACCGAAGGTTCTAAGTTTAAATCATATGTTGAATCTGAACCTTATGAGGAAGGTTTTGCCGAACACTATCGTACGAGATTACTGCCCAGAGTTAAGTATTATGAAAAAAAACGAATAAAGGCACTCAGTGTAGCACGTAGTAGATGCCTGAAGTCTATTCCAATTATCATAGTATTATTAGGAATAACAGTACTTGCAATATTAAATATTGATTCGTTAGGAAGGGGATTTTCGTGGGTTTTCTACATTTCAGTTGGAATGATAATCTCTATTATAGCATTCATATTTAACTCAATTGATAAGTATAAGACCTCTATAAAAGGGAGAATTTTTCCTAGAATTTTAGAATTTACAGGCGATTTTGAATATAAACAAAACTATAAAGCCCCTTTTGCCCAATATAAGAAATACGATATTCTACCTCCGTTTGATCCGCCTGCTTCGTTTTCTGAAGATTATGTAAAAGGTACCTATAATAATGTGAATATTGAATTTTTTGAAGCAAGACTAATGCGAGGAGCACATTATAAAGGTAAGAAGGCCGTTTTTAATGGAGTAATTGCCAAAATAAGTGTTAATAAGAAATTTTCTAGTAAAACAGTCATTCGTCCAGATAAAGGTTCTTTTGGAGATTGGGTATCTGGAAGAAAATTACCTGAAAATCAAGAAGTTGTCAGGCTTGAAGATCCAAAGTTTGATAAATTGTTTAATGTGTATTCTAATGATCAAATTGAGGCAAGATATTTACTCACAACAACTTTTATGGAACGATTGATAGAAGTAGAAAAGGCATTTGGATCAAAAAAAATTGAATGTAGTTTTTATAAGCAATCTTTAGTCATGGCGATTCATTTAAAAAAAGATTGGTTTGAACCTGGGCCTATAACTGAAATAGAAGATTTCCAGGATGATTCAAAGAATCTGCTTGCAGATATAAATTCTATATTTAATATTTGTGATACATTACAAATGGATTCAGAGATACGTTTATAAGTTAAATTACATTTTTATTATGAATATCAATAATCAGGAGTTAGATAATGGAAATAATAATTGGATTGGTTGTTGCAGTATTAATCGTATTCGTACTTTATAATTTGTACGCAAAAATAATAACGAGAAGAAATAGGGCGTTAGAAGCATTAGCAGGAATTGATATTCAGTTGACTCAACGATTCGAGCTTATACCTAACATTCTTACAATGGCATCAAAGTTTATGGAGCATGAAAAAGAATTATTTACTAGTGTGACTGAATTACGTACTCAGGCCTCTGAAAATTATGATAAGGCTGACCCAGCAGCTATTAAAGATCATTTAAGTGCTTCAAGTAGATTGGGAACACAAATGGGGAAATTAATGATTAATATGGAGGATTACCCAGATTTAAAATCTAATGAAACTATGATCCAAGCACAACAAACTTACAATGAAGTAGAGGCACAGATTGCAGCTGCTCGTAGATTCTACAACTCTTCAGTTACAGAACTAAATAATACAATAGAAATTTTCCCGGGGAATTTGTTGGCAGGGATAGCAAATTCTAAAAGTATGCCTTTCTTTGAGGCTGATGAAGCAGTTGTAGAACCAATTAACGCAACAGATTATTTTAAATAAACTGAGTATAAAAATATTGATTATAAGGAATCATATGGTACATAAAGTGATTATAACAATACTAATAACTTTTTGGTTTATATTGCCAGAATTGATGTTTCGATTCGAAGTGCCTTTAAATATAGTGAACTATTATGAAATGGTTTTAAACTATGGATTCTTGTTAGTGATTTTTTCTGTCGTACCTTCTCTAGCATATGTAATTTTGACATACATTGGTACAAGATTTCAGCGTAAGGCCAATTTATCGTTTGCTATGAAATTTAAAGAAGCAAGGAAAAATCATATACCTTTAACTTCTATGTACATAGCTTATTTCCCAATCCATGAGTATAGAAGTGGCTCATTACCTTGGATCATATTACTATATTGTAGTTACGTTATAAGCCTTTGTCTTATAGTATTTTGTGGTTTGATTTTATATAACATAATTATACTGAGTCTGTTTAGTGGTCAATATCTAGAAGATTTTGCCGTTATTGCTGTAATATTTTCTGGTCTATTATTTTTTACATTGACTGCAGCCCTAATTGATAAGGGGTTTTTCGTTTAAGATGATTTTAGTCTTGATGTAAAATAAGTAATAAACTTTCCCCTCGTATGCATGTGAAATAATCTGTATCGGAAAAAAGAGATGGTGTGCGATATAAGACTCGAACATTTAACATCTGAGTGTAAATAGTTTGCAACCTATGTGATATAATCTCGGGATATGTCTAATTCGGATAACAATAAATAAAAAGAGAGGATAAATCATGAAATTAATTATTCCAATAGTAATATTAATGACGTTGACTGCATGTAGTCAGCTTGGACTTTCAGCCACTGAATCTGCAGAACCTATCGATTTATCTGGAATTGAAACCCAATTAGATACCATAAATAACCAATTAGATGCCTTAGATAAAAAGGTAGAAGATCAGAACAATACTTTACAAGAACAAAATAATAAACTGGATTCAATCGAATCTAAACTAGATAAGCCTGTCGCCAAACCTAAACCCGAAAACAAAGATATACCTAAAAACGCAGAAAAACCTGATCCAAATTATGGACGAACTAACACTAACCCGATGGTGCCTGGGAAACCAGCTACAATAAACATAGGATCGGATGTGATGGCTACTCTTGATGCTAATATAAAAGGAGAAATCTATGATCCTAAAATATACTATAGCCTCCCTCCTTCAAGTGCTACACCCACATGGGTTATATTCAAAGGTAGTAAAGGAATAGACTCCATCAGAACTATGGCAGCAGTAACTGTGACAACATTAAATGATCTCGAAATTACTTTCTCTGCAGACGCAGATATTGATCTTCCATTTAAAATAAACCCACAAGTATTTGCTTCGAATTTTGCCTTTGATTTTCAAATGGACTTAGAACCCGATAATCCCCATTATGAAGCATCAAATGGGACAATGATGTGGTTAAATTATGAATTAATACCAATTACGGCTTCATAAAAAGAGATGGAGGGCGATAAAGGACTCAAACCTTTGACCCCTTGTGTGTAAATCAAAATAAATACATATACGATTATATACGATTCGTTAAGATATTATATATAAAAGTTGTCTGAAATAGGCTAACGTAGGCTGAATGGGTTGCAGTCAAAATCGCAGTCAATTATTATCTCTGGTTTGAGTAAAAAACACCTGTGTTATAATCTGTCTCGGAAAGAGGTAAAGTACATGTATAAAATAATTATTCTTACTATAGCAATGTTAACATTATCCGCATGTGATTCACTTGGGTTATCGACAGCAGAACCTGCAGAACCTGTAGACTTATCAAGTATAGAAGCAAAA
>VFGE01000058.1 GCA_009392515.1 SAR202 cluster bacterium
ATAGTGGCCTAGTGCGCCCGCCTGCTAAGCGGGTTGGGGGTGATGAGCTCCCTCGTGGGTTCGAATCCCACTTCCTCCGCCATTACAAAAATCATGAAAACATCGATTGAAACAAAACTAAATAACTATTTCATTTGGAATATTGGATGCCAAATGAATGTAGCTGATGCAAACCGACTAGAAAGTGGATTTCATCATATTGGCCTAGAAAACACTGAAAACGTTAACGATGCTGATATTATTGTATTAAATAGTTGTGTTGTAAGACAAAGTGCAGAAGATAAAGTCCATGGCATGTTAACTTCACTCAGGCACATAAAAGACACCCACCCCTCCAAAATAATTGCATTGATGGGATGTTTAGTAGGGCCAAACTCTGAAAAACTCCAAAAACGATATCCACATGTTGATATATTCATGAGACCACAACAATTCAAACCTTTATTTGATTTAATTAATACTGTCGATGAAATTGATGTGGATGGTTGTATAAACACATTATCACCCGTTAATCCAAGCGTAACCGCTTTTGTTCCAATTATTCACGGCTGTGATAAATTCTGTACATTTTGTATTATTCCCTACAGAAGAGGAAGAGAAGTAAGTAGGCCAATTGAGGATATAGTAAAAGAAGTAGAACTACTTTCTCTTCGGAATGTTAAAGAAGTAACTTTACTTGGGCAAAATGTCGATTCTTATGGCCATGATTTTATAGATAAAAAAGACCTTGCTGACTTATTTTATGCAGTCAATGAAATAAAAGGTATTGAAAGAATAAGATTTCTAACTTCCCATCCTAATGATATGAGTGACAAAATTATTGATGCAATAAATTCTATTGATAAAGTATGTGAACATATAAATTTACCATTTCAGGCTGGTGATGATGAAATATTAACAGTCATGAGAAGAGGGTATAATATTGATTCATATCTTCGATTGGTAGAAAAAATACGCACTAGAGTAAAAAATGTTTCAATGAGTACTGACTTGATTGTTGGTTTTCCCGGCGAATCTGATCAGGCATTTAAAAATTCTCTGAAAGTACTAGAGGAAGTAAAATTCGACAAAGTACACTCAGCTTGTTATTCAACCAGAGAAGGAACTATTGCAAGCAGAAAATTAATTGATAATGTCCCTATAAAAGAGAAAAAAGAGCGTTTATCCCAAGTTGATTCTCTTCAAAAGGATATAGTAACCACAATTAATGCTAAACTTCTGGATAGTACACAAGAAGTACTTGTTGAAAAACTTGAGAATGATCAATGGCAAGGAAGAAATCGCAATGATAAACTCGTGTTCTTTGAGTCAACAAATGATGTGAATTTGATTGGCAAAACTGTGAATTTGTCAATTGATAAAACTTCTCCTTGGTATTTACACGCTACTGAAAAAATTAAGACTTGAGGATTTGTGGAATATGTCATATACTGACTTTCCAATTTGGAATCTTATGTATGGTATAATAATCGGACAATGACTACTTCAGAAACTGAACGAATAGTACAAGCAGAAGAAAACTATAAAAAGGATCCTTTGTATATCCCATTAACTGAACTCGAGCAATCTGCTTTTT
Source organism: SAR202 cluster bacterium (assembly GCA_009392515.1). Taxonomy (NCBI): domain Bacteria; kingdom Bacillati; phylum Chloroflexota; class Dehalococcoidia; species SAR202 cluster bacterium. The sequence continues at coordinate 1,577 of VFGE01000058.1, forward strand.
GCCAAACTGAAAATAATCTTATTACAAAACCTTTAAAAGAAGAACTTCAATCAACTTGGATTAACTGGCAAAAGATTCCTGAATCTTACCAAAACTTAGATGCCAATGAACTTGATCGAAGAATATTAAAATCCAAAGCAGTCTTAGGTAAAGATCTCGTTGTATTGGGTCACCACTACCAACGAGATGAAGTAATAAAATATGCTGACATCACTGGCGACTCATATTTACTTTCATTAGAAGCATCTCGGCAAAACGCCCCTTACGTTGTTTTTTGTGGAGTACACTTTATGGCAGAAACAGCCGATATATTAACTTCATCTGACCAAACTGTTATTCTTCCCAATATGGCTGCAGGATGTTCAATGGCCGATATGGCAAAAACAAATGATGTAAACGACGCCTGGGATGATATTCAAACAATTACAACCGCTGTAACACCAGTTACATATATGAATTCTACTGCTTCAATTAAATCACTATGTGGCGAAAATAATGGTGTTGTTTGTACGTCTTCAAATGCCCAAGCAGTGTTTGAATGGGCTTTCAATCAAAATGAAAAGATATTTTTCTTACCTGATGAGCATTTGGGTAGAAACACTGGGCGAAAATTAGGCATTCCTGAATCGCAAATGGTAGTTTGGAATCCTTTTAAACCAATGGGGGGATTAACCAAAGAAGAAATTCTATCTGCAAAAATACTGCTTTGGAAAGGGCATTGTTCAGTACACACTAGATTTAATATAACTCAAATAAATAATGCACGTGAAAAATTTCCTGACGTCACTGTTTTAGTTCACCCTGAATGCACAAACGAAGTTGTTAATGCTGCAGATTTAAATGGATCTACTGAATTTATTATAGACACTGTAAACAACAGTAAACCTGGTAGTATTTTTGCAATTGGTACAGAAATAAACCTTGTAAATCGGCTAGCTAATAATAATCCTGACAAACAAATATTTTGTCTTGATTCTATGGTATGTCCTTGTGCAACAATGTATAGAGTCCATCCGGCATATCTTTGCTGGGTTCTTGATTCTATCATTGAAGGAAAACCTACTAATATAATTAATGTAGATGAAAAGACTAGCAATTTTGCAAAACTATCAGTAAACAGAATGTTAGAAATCAAATAACTGATATATAACAATTTTATGTTATTAATTAATTCTCAAATAAAAACAATAATCAATGAAGCATTAGTTGAAGATTGTTATACACAAGATTACACCACAAATAGTCTGGTTGATTCGGAGTTAATGGGTTCGGCTATAATAAAGGCCAAAACAAACGGCGTAATATGTGGAATACCTCTTGCAACTGCAATTTTTCACCATGTTGATCCCAATTTAGAAATTAAACCCCTTATTGAAGATGGAGAAATTGTTGATAAAAATACATCCATACTACATATTAAAGGTAAAATTTCTAGTATTTTAATTTCTGAAAGAACTGTTTTAAACTTCTTACAACGCCTAAGTGGTATTGCTAGTGAAACCAATAAATATGTTGTAGAAATATCAGATATAAACTGTAAAATAATAGATACAAGAAAAACTACACCAGGCCTAAGACAATTGGAGAAATATGCTGTTAGAACTGGCGGCGCATCAAATCATAGAATGAACTTAAGTGATGGAATCCTCATCAAGGATAACCACATTGAAGCTTTAAAAACAAAAGGTCTCTCATTAAAAGAAGGCGTAATTATTGCAAAAAATAAAGCTCCCCACACTCTTAAAGTTGAGGTAGAAACAGAAAATCTCAAACAAGTACAAGAAGCTATTGACGCTGGGGCCGATATAATTATGTTAGATAATATGGATATTCCTACCATTCAAAAAGCTGTTGCACTAATCAATAAAAGAGCAATAATAGAAGTTTCTGGGGGAGTGAACTTGTCAACAGTTCGTAAAATTGCAGAACAGGGTGTTGATTTAATATCTGTAGGAGCTATCACTCATTCATTTTCGTCTTTGGATATCAGTTTAGACATAGAAAATTATATAAATTAATAATCATAATAAGTAGAATTATATCTATGGAAATTGCAGAAAATGTACATCGAGTTGACGACACTTCAGGAAGTAATTGTATATTACTTCTAGATACAAATATAGCAGTTGTGGATACTGGAAATCCTGGCAATGCACAAACTATAGTAAATTATGTTAAAAGCTTAGGTAGAAAACCAGAAGAAATTAAAAATATTATCCTAACCCATTTTCATCACGACCATTCAGGTGGTGCACAAGAACTTCACAAACTTACTGGTGCATCAATTACTGCACATAGGGGCGAAATACTAAAAAACAATATACTTAGAACCGGCACTGAAGGTGGGAGGCCACCATTTTGGTACCGCTGGACATTTGGTTTAGCTACCGCTCTTTCAGTTAGTAGAAATTCGAATCATGATTCTAGGCGGGTAGTATTTGAAAGAACGGAAGTACATCAAACAATTGAAGATAATGAAATCCTTCCATTTTTGGGTGGTTTGCAAGTCATACATACACCTGGCCATACACCAGGAAGTATATGTCTTTATTTAGCAAAACATAAAATTCTTTTTTTAGGTGATTCAGTAATTAATAATGTCGACAGATTAAGTAGGCCTTTAACATGGGCAAGTAGCAACAGAAAACTCCTCGATGAATCTTTAGTAAGTTTACGAGATATTGATGCAGAAATAGGTATTTGTGGACATGGTCCAATTTTACAAGATGAGTTTATGACTAAATTACGTGGGATGACAGATAGACCTTATAATGTACCAACGTGGCAAATTGCAATCAAAAACTATCAAATGATTAAAAAATTTAGACAAACAAATAACCAAAAAGGCGAATGGAAGGGCAGTGAGTCAAGATAGTTATTTTCTCGAAGCCAACCTGTCTTTACTATCTATAATTATTGTGACTGGCCCATCATTAACAAGTTCTATTTGCATATCACTACCAAAAACACCATCCTTAACAATAACCCCTTGGTTTAATAAATTATCCAAAAGCAAATCATAAATAGGTTTGGCTATATCAGAATTCGCTGCCATATCCCAGGATGGTCTTCTCCCTTTTCTAGTATTGGCCATTAAAGTAAATTGGCTGATTAGTAAAATCTCCCCATTAATATCTAAAATAGAATTATTAAAATCGTTATTATTATCAGAAAAAATTCTTAAATTGGTTAGTTTATTTACTAAATAATCTATATCATTATTATCATCATCTGCCTGAATACCACATAAAACAAGCAAACCTGAATTGATAGAATTATGAACCTGCTTATTTATAATCACAGAGGCTTTTGTTACACGTTGTATGACTAACTTCATAACAAATTAAGATGATTTTGTATCTGTTTCTGTCGAAGTTTTTGTTACGGTCTCTTTAGGTTTTTCAGAATCTGTGGCTTTTGAAGAATCCTCATTCTTAGTATCTACAGGCCCCGCTGGATTTACACTCTTTCGAGCATAATCGGTTGTGTACCACCCAGAACCCTTATAAATCACTGCAGGAGAATAAAATTGACGCTTACCAATACCATCACACTCAGGGCAAGGCTGAGTACTTTCTGCATCAAAACCTTGTTTTAATTCAAATTGATTTGAACATTTATCACATTTATATACATATATCGGCAAATTAATATCCTCCAAAAAACATTCTAGTATTATATTCCTGTTTTTAATAAAAGTGAATTGCGAGCATTTAAAGAATCCGGATGTACCAACTGACCACTATTGATTATAGAAGAAATTTTTAGATTTAGGTACATAAGTGTAGCTTCTGATAAACTATTTAATGCTTTTTGATTTATTGGTTCTAATTGAATATTTTTTTCAATTTTCTTAGGATCCAATTTATCAGCTAAAAATACTGTCATAAATATCTCATCCATTTCTTCCATACCACTCGTATGATATTTAATTGATTCAATAATTTGTTTATCTGATACTTTGTATTGCTCTTGCATTGTTATTGATGCTAAAACGCCATGCAATAATAATGGAGAAGCTTTTTCAACATTTGAAATTTCGATTTCTTTTTCCTCTGCAGCAAGTAACATTTCATTGTCAGAATATGCCCTATATAAATCGTGGCCAAGTAAGGCAGTTACTACTTTTCCTTCATCAATCCCATGTATGCGGCACAATTTACGACCAACTTCACAAGAACGATAGATATGTTTTTTTAAGGAATCAGGAAGGTTGTTCTCTATATGATCAATTAATTGATTGTTGATAATAGCCATAAGTTATTAACCAATATTAGACAACTTAGTACCACCAATTAAATGTACATGTAAATGATCTATTTCTTGGCCTGAATCAGGACCTTGATTAACGACAAGCCTATATCCACTCAAAGCAACGCCCTCGCGTCTTGCCATTTCCTCAGCAACCGCAAGCAAATGTCCTATTAGAGGTTCTTGACCTGGTCCAATATATGCCAAAGACGTACATTTCCAGAAAGGAATTATTAATAGATGGACAGGCGCAACTGGATTTAGATCTCTAATAACAAAACACCTATCATCCTGAAACAATATCTCTGTATCCGTTTCTCCGCGAGCAATTTTTTGAAATATACTTTCTGCCATAAGAATATTCTCCCCTAAATATTATATTCCTAACTGTTGAGCTACAATTTCTCGATGATATGATGAATCACCAAAAGCAAGTTCTTGAGCCTTTGCTCTTCTTGTATATAACTGTAAATCATATTCTTTAGTAAATCCTATAGCACCGTGTGATTGATGTCCTATTGCGCACACTCTTCTATATGCATCACTCACCCAAGCTTTTGCTATTGAAATTTCTTTTTGTGCTTCTAATCCCTCAGAAATTCTCCAAACGGCATGATAAGCCACATATCTACACCCTTCAACATCTGTTGCCATGTTAGCACAATGGTGTTGAATAGCCTGAAAACTTCCAATAGGGCGTCCAAATTGTGTTCTATCTTTCACATATTCAACTGTCATTTCCAAAACTCGATCAGCACCGCCTAGCATTTCTATACATTTGGCTGATGATCCCAGATCTATAACGCGTTTTGCTATATCCCAACCTTTGCCAACTTCACCTAAAACATTTTCTTCTGAAATTGATACAGATTCAAAAACTATTTCTGCCTGTTTGTCTGATGCTATTGTGTCTAATGGAGTTATTGTCATTCCAGATGTGTTTTTATCAACAATAAAAACTGTAAAACCAGTTGATTCTTCACCCTTGTCATCCGTTTTAGCAACTACTAAAATTATATCTGCTATTTGGGCATCATTTACAAAAAGCTTTGTACCATTTAATACATAATTTGATCCATCTTTAGTTGCTGTCAATTGTATTCCATTTGATTCATATGTTGCTGAAGGCTCTGTTATAGCTACTGTTGAAATTAAATCTCCATTAGCTATTTTAGGTAATATTTCAGATTTTTGTGCATCTGTTCCAAATTCAGCTATGATTGATGAGCTCAAAACTACCGTTGAAAAAAATGGACCAGGAACTAAAAATCGACCAGTTTCTTCAAGTAATATAGCCAAATCAAAAAACGACATGCCTTGGCCACCATATTGTTCAGGAATAGATAAACCTAACCATCCTAATTCAGCCATATTTTGCCATAATTCAGAAGTAAAACCTCTTTCGTCATCTTCCATCGCACGGACTAAAGTAATAGGGCATTCTTGCTCTAGTACCTCTCGTGCACTATTTTTTAATAACAACTGAACTTCATCAAATCCCAAATCCATGATTTTCTCCTTAAATTATGAATACCTTAAGCACGTGGAAGACCTAAGCCACGTGTTGCTATTATATTTCTCTGTATTTCTGATGTTCCCGAAGCTAAAGTAGCAGAGTGATGTCGAAGAAAAGTTCTTTCGATTCTACCTCGTAAAGGGGCCCATTTTGAATCACTAGTAAGCTGTCCATACAAACCAAGTATGTGCATTCCTGTTTCAGCAACTCTTTGTTCCATTTCTGTACTAAAAGATTTACAAATTGATGCCTCTTTATTCGGCACAAACCCCTGACTTTGCATAAATCCAATATTATAAGAAATCATTCGGCTAACTTCAGTTTCAATTGCCATATCAGCTAAACGATTTCTTAAATGTTCACGACCTGATAAATCAAAATTAGAAGAAGGATTGTCTTTTACAAATCCAACTAGATCATCAATTGTTCTTCTTGCTTCAGCAGAATACTGAACTCCAGACCTTTCGAAATCTAATAAAGTTGCACCTACATACCAACCTCTATTTTCCTCTCCAACTAAATTTCTTTTTGGTACACGAACATTGTCAAAGAAAACTTGATTAAATTCATGCATGCCTGCCATATTTACTATTGGGTTCACACTTATACCTGGTGTCTTCATATCAACAAGTAACATTGTTATACCACGGTGTTTTGGGGCATCAGTATCTGTTCGTGCCAGCAATATTATCCAATCTGCTCTGTGGCCATTAGACGTCCATATTTTTGTACCGTTAACAACATATTCGTCACCATCTACCTCAGCCCGCGTTTGTAGTGAAGCCAAATCAGATCCTGAGCCTGGTTCACTATATCCCTGACACCATTGAACCTCGCCATTAGCAACAGGTGGTAAAAATCTTTGTTTCTGCTCCTCAGTACCATGAACCATCAATGTCGGAGCCAACATTTTAATTCCCCAGATATCTATCCCTGGAGCGCGGTTATATGCCATTTGTTCGTTAAAAAGAACTTGGCTCATAATGGAAGCATCCATTCCTCCATATTCTTTAGGCCATCCCAAAGTTAGCCAACCTTTTTCAGCTAGCTTCTTTTTCATCTTAAGATTAAAATTCCAGCCATCATCGCTCGATGCGTAAGCAGTTTCTCCTGTCCAATCACTTGGAAGTTCTTGTTTCAAGAAACTATTAACATCGTTTTGAAAAGTTTCTTCTTCTGTACTAAATTTAAAATCCATTATTTACTCCAGATATAAATTACTATTTAAGCCCGAGGTAATCCTAAACCTCTCGTAGCTACAACATTTCTCTGTATTTCTGATGTTCCAGCAGCAATAGTTGCACTATAGGAAGCTAAATATCCTTTTTGTATTCTCCCATTTAGGGGAGCCCATTTACTACCTTGTTGCAAGGTACCATAGAGACCCAACATATCCATTCCTGTAGAATAAATTCTCTGTACCATTTCAGTACCAAACATTTTCCCCATAGATGCCTCTTTATTAAATACTTCACCTTTGCTTTGTAAGTAACCAATTCTATAGGAAATCATTCTACTTACTTCTACTTCAATTGCCATATTTGCCAAGTTGTTTTTAACTCGAGATATTGACGAAATAGTTTTACCATTCAATGTATTATTTTTAGCAAAATCGGTAATTTCTTCTAATGTTCTTCTTGCGGAAGCTGATCTATTTACGCCTGAACGTTCAAAGTCTAATAACCTAGCGCCAACATACCAACCTCGATTATATTCACCAACTAAATTTTGTTTTGGTACTCGAACGTTATCAAAAAATAATTGATTGAAGTTATGCCTTCCTGCCATATCTATGATAGGCCTAACTTCTACTCCTGGAGTTTTCATATCAACCAATAGGAAGCTGATACCTCTATGCTTAGGAGCATCAGGATCAGTTCTAGCTAACATAAATAACCAATCAGCTTCGTGGCCTCCTGAGGTCCATATTTTTGTACCATTAATAACAAAATCATCTCCATCTTCAACTGCTCGAGTCTGTAAAGATGCTAGATCAGAGCCAGACTGAGGTTCACTATAACCTTGAGCCCAACGAACTTCAGCTTTGGCAATTGGAGGTAGAAATTTTTGCTTTTGCTCATCTGTTCCTTCAAGCATCAATATAGGTCCAAGCATTGAAATTGCATTATCATTAGCTGGGATTCTTCTATACGCTGTTTCTTCATTGAAAACCATTTGTTTTAAGTGGGGAGCACCCATACCCCCGTACTCTTCAGGCCATGGTAGTGTTAACCATCCCTTTTTGGCAATTTTTTGTCGAATTGCTTGAATCTCGTCTTTATCGGCCTCATCAGGATCAAACCCTTCAGGCATATCTTTTTCGGCAAATGAACGTAACTCTTTTCTAAAATCTTCGTACTCGGTAGAAAATTCAAAATCCATTTCACAATCTCCTTGGATTTATATTCATTACAATCTCATACTTAAAGCATATACGAAATTAGTGTAAATGATATTCTAATTACCTACAATAAGAGTGTCAATCAAATACAAACCTTGTTGACAACAAATAGTCGATCAAGGTTACATATATCCATGAAGAACAATAATAGCAAGATTTTAGAAGAAGGTTTATTGGAATTGAATCTATCTATGACAGACCAACAGGCAGCTCAATTCCAGTATTTTGCTGAAGAATTAATTATTTGGAATTCTAAGTTCAATCTAACTGCTATTAATTCAATGAAAGACATATATACCCTTCATTTCCTTGATTCGATTTCTGCTATACCTTCTTCCAGTACCATAATATCCCCTAATTTTAGTATATGTGACATAGGAACAGGCGCTGGATTCCCAGGAATACCAATAAAAATTCTTTATCCTGAAAGTAAATTGACACTAATTGAAAGCTCAAAGAAGAAATGCACATTTCTTCAACATATAACGACAGAATTACAATTAACAAATGTTGAAATTATTTCAGAACGAATTGAAGAAGTAGGACAAAATCCATTATTTAGAGAATCTTTTGATTTAGTTACAGCAAGAGCCGTAAGTAAAATTTCCACCCTGCTCGAGTATGGAATACCTCTAATAAAATTAAATGGAATCTTATTGGATTATAGTAAAGAAGATTTAATCACGAATCTTGAAAATCTCAACCAAATAAGTCATTTACTAGGAGGATCTCCTCTTAATATTCATAAAATCAATTCGTCTTTTTTGGATAACGACAAGGTAGTAATAAAAATACAAAAGTTGAATCGCACTGAAAACAGATATCCAAGAAAAAATGGGATACCTTCAAAAAGACCTCTATAAAAAACCAACTTAAAATAGTATTATCGATGTTATTTAATATATCGAGGAATAAATGCCACTTATTAT
>VFGE01000059.1 GCA_009392515.1 SAR202 cluster bacterium
TGCAAAAAAAGCTGTGGACATAGGTGCTGATGCTATAATGCTTAGCAATCATGGAGGACGCCAACTAGATGGATCACGCTCGCCTTTTGATCAATTACAAGAAATTGTTGATGCGGTTGGGGATAAAATTGATGTTATTTGCGATGGTGGAATTAGGAGAGGCACTCACATCCTCAAGGCATTAAGTTTGGGTGCAAAAGCCTGTAGTGGAGGAAGATTATATTTATATGCATTGGCAGCTGGTGGTCAACGTGGGGTGGAGAAGACCCTGAATAATTTAAAAAATGAAATTGAAAGAGATATGAAATTGATGGGTTGTAATACGCTCAGTGATCTTTCAAGGGACAATATAAGATATAGGAACTAGAAATTTTCCAAGTTTCTAACCACTGTAGTATTTGTTTATTGCTTATAATCTTTAGTAATAGTAAAATTGCTTGGTGTGTTTTTTTTACATATACCTAAAACATTTCAAAACTAATAAAGGCACTTAATGAACATAGATATGCACGTCCATACCTCTTATGGTAGTAGTGATAGTAACTTGTCTCTAGATGAATTACATAATAAATCTAAAATTCTTAACATTGATGCAGTTTGTTTAACAGAACACGGTGGTCCGTGGAGCTTGCAATCAATAACACAAGCACAGCAAAAAATGGATAATTTAAAATTGTTGAATGCAATGGAGATTGAGACCGAAGTAGGTCATATAACTGCATTTGGATTTACACAATATATTTCCGGTATGAGAAATCCTGAAAGTTTAAGACAAATTGCTGATAAAGAAGGAGCTTTTATCGTTTTAGCACATCCCTTTAGAAATTTTACACAAAAGCCACCATATAACAATAATAATCTTTTATTCAAAGATTACAAAATCAAACCTGAAACTGTTGAAGATGTAGCAAAACATCCTATATTTGAGTTAGTTGATGCCATTGAAGTTCTCAATGGAGGAACCACATTACGAGAGAATTTATGGGCATGGGACATTGCAGAATATCTAGGTAAGCCAAAGATTGGGGGTAGCGATGCCCATTCATTTAATGGTGTTGGTAGATATATGACTGTATTTGAAGAAGAAATTGATAGTGTTGAGTCTTTATTGTATAGTTTACGCAATAATAATTATTATCCTGCTCAATTGGATGATAATAATAAGGTTGTACCTTTTCGTAGATAATTTCCTTTGGAGGTTGAAATGCTTAACTATTCTCCCTTAGTTCTTATATGCATTGATGGATTTGATCCTGTGTATTTTGATGCAATAGAAACTCCCAACATGGATCGAATGATTGAAAATGGCTTTTACACTGTCGGTAAATCTATGTGGCCTTCAGTGACTAATGTAAATAATGTATCGATAATAACTGGTCAATACCCTAGTGTTCATGGTATTTGTTCTAACTATAGATACATCCAAGAAACCAAAGAAGAAGTTTATATGGAATCGGGGGAATATATATTGGCCCCTACTATATTTTCCATGTGTAAAAATAAAAACATAACAACTGTACTTTCCACATCAAAAGATAAACTGAGAAGGCTACTTGGAGACGATGCAACACATGTTAGTTCAGCTGAAAAGCCTGATAAATGGGTGGTCGATATTTTGGGGGATCCACCTTCTATTTATTCTTTAGAATGTAATGGATGGACTATTAATGCAGCTGAGTTAGCTATGGATAAATACAAACCTGAATTTGTATATATTACAACAACTGATTGGGCGCATCATAAATTCCCACCAGAATCAATCGAAGCTAAAACACATATTAGTATCATAGATACTGCTGTGGGGAATATTATGAATAAATTTCCAGAAGCAACTATTATGCTTAGTGCAGATCATGGCATGTCAAGAAAGACAAATTTGATTGATTTAGGAAAAATTCTCAAAGAAAATGGAATTGATAATCTTGCCGTTCCGATAATAAAAGATGAACACGTTGTCCATCATTCTAACCTGGGAGGGGCATATTTTATCTATCTAGATGACTCTGTAGTATCAAAATCTATAGATTTACTGAATGCATTAGAAGGGGTTGATTTAGCAATGACATCTGAGGAAGCAGTAACAAAATATAACCTACGTCTTGAACGAATAGGTCAAGTCATAGTTACTGCAGATAAGGATACAGTATTTGGTGATACCAATTTGGTTGAAATGCCAGGCGATTTACGATCACATGGTTCAGAACACGAACAAAACATCCCAATTATTGGATATAATCTAAAAGATACTAATTATACATTTACAGAGAATCGCCATATGGGGACATATGTTATCGAACAGTTAGGTTTATTGAATAAATAAATTTTATCAATTCTTAACCAATTGTCCGTTAATAAATATTTTTTCAATTAATTTGTTTTATATCTAAATATCTTCGCGTTATCGATAGTTTCTTTCTTATCCATAGAAATATTCTATACTTAATCAAAATATGCTTGATGTCTTTAATCATTACATATTATTCTGGCAAAAAGATAAGCATAAATAAGGATTAGTATATGGCAGATTATGATATAACGGTTATTGGAGCCGGTCCAGGCGGATATGTTGCTGCTATACGTGCAGCTCAATTAGGCTACAAAACTGCTTTAATCGAAAAATCAGAAATCGGTGGGACTTGTTTAAATTGGGGGTGTATTCCTAGTAAAGCATTATTGAAAAATGCAGAAGTACTTGATCTCATCAAAGAATCAAAACTTTATGGCATTAATATAGATTCATATGTTGCTGATTACGAAATAGGGTATAACCGTAGCCGTGAAGTTGTCGATAAACTAGTGAATGGTATCAACCATCTCTTAAGAAAAAACAAAGTTGATGTTATTAATGGTTCTGCAAGATTTACATCAAAAACCTCATTGTTGGTAGATATTACTGATCCTAAAGAAAATGTTGGCGAAAGAGTACAATCTGCTGATGAATTTCCAATTGAATCAAAAAATATAATTATTGCTACAGGTGGTATTCCAAGAGAATTACCTCAAGCTCCATTTGATGGAGATAAAATACTTAATAGTAAACAAATATTAGAAATGAATAAACTTCCTAAGTCTTTGGGTATTATTGGTGCCGGACCTATTGGAGTAGAATTTGCCTCATTATTTAATTCATATGGAGTTGATGTTACTCTCATAGAAATGCTACCTAATGTAGTACCGAATGAAGATACAGAAATAAGTACAACTCTAAATTCTTCTTTCTCTAAACGTGGAATAAAGATTCTTACTGAAACTAACTTAGATTCTGTAAAAACAACCGCCAAAAATGTATCAGTTCAACTTACAGGGCAAGGTGATGAAAAAATACACCTAAAGTTTGACAAAATTCTAGTAGCAATTGGTATTACACCTGCCACAAATGCTTTAGGGATAGATTCTTTAGGTATTGAATTAAATAAGGGCTGGATCAATGTTGATTCTTCAATGAAAACTAATATACAGAATGTTTTTGCAATAGGTGATGTTACTGGTGTTTTACCCTTAGCTCACGTTGCACAGTCTCAAGCAGTATTAGCAGTTGAGAGAATCCATGGCGATAGTGTTCCAGATATTAATTATATCAATATGCCAAAAGCTACATATTGTAACCCTCAAATTGCAAGCTTTGGGCTAAGTGAAGATCGAGCTAAAAATGAAGGCTATGATGTGAAAGTTGGTAAATTCCCGTTTTTGGCAAGCGGTAAAGCTATTGCATCTTCACATACAGAAGGTTTTTGTAAAATAGTCGTTGACTCAGAATATGGAGAAATATTAGGCGTTCATCTCATTGGACCAGAAGTAACAGAATTACTAGCTGAATTATCAATGGTACAAGCATTAGAAGGTACTGTTGATGAATTAGCTTTGCTAACTCATGCACACCCAACCCTGTCAGAAACACTAAAAGAAGCTGCACTGGCAGCGCTAGGGAACCCAATACATATTTAGTTTGCTGGGTAAAGGAGGAAATTATGGCACTTAAAAATAAAGCTGTAAGTAGGAAAACTTCTAAATCTGAATATTTTGAATTACTAGAAAAAATGATATTAATTCGTTTGTTTGAAGATAGATGCTCTGAACATTATTCAAGGGGTAATATAAAAGGATTTCTTCATTTATATACCGGAGAAGAAGCTATTGCAGTAGGAGCAATTTCATGTTTAGAAAAAGAAGACTATGTTATTACGCATTATCGAGATCATGGACATGCACTTGCTAGAGGAATCGAAGCAAAATATGCAATGGCTGAACTTTTTGGGAAATCCACAGGAACTACTGGTGGAATAGGCGGGTCGATGCATATATTTGACGCAACGAAGAATTTTGCAGGCGGTCATGCAATAGTTGGTGGACAATTACCAATTGGAGTAGGCTTAGCCTATGCAGCTAAATATAAAAACACTGGAGCTGTCACCCTTTGTTTCCTTGGGGATGGTGCAATAAACGAGGGAGAGTTTCATGAATCTATGAATTTAGCTGCCTTGTGGGATCTACCTATAGTTTTTATCTGTGAAAACAACTTATATGGAATGGGTGTTCCTGTCGAAGAAGCTATAGCTAAAAAAGATATTTTTGAAATTGGTCATGCATATGATATGCCATGTTCTCGCGTAGATGGCATGAATGTTTTAGAAGTAAAAAAAGTTACTGATAAAATTATTAAAGATGTTCGAAATGGCAAAGGCCCATATTTCCTTGAAGCTCAAACATATAGGTTTCGTGGTCACTCAATGGCTGACCCTTCTATGTATAGAGGTTCTGCAGAGGAAGAATTATGGAAACTGCGAGATCCAATTAATTTGCATTGGTCTTGGTTAAAAGAAAATGGTTATGCCAAAGATGAAATAGACGGAATATATGAAAAGATGAATGCAGTTATGGATCATGCAGTCCAATTTGCTACAGAAAGTGAATTTCCCACTATAGATGATTTATATAAAAACATCTATTTTGAAAACGCTGGTTAGGAGGTTTTTATGCCTAATGTTTTAACCTATAGAGAAGCATTAACTCAAGGTATTCGTGAAGCTCTCATAGATAATGATGACTGTTTTTTAATGGGAGAAGATGTTGGAGCTTATGGTGGTGCATATGCAGTAAGTAAAGGCCTTTTGGAAGAATTTGGTCCTAAACGAATTGTTGATAGTCCATTATCAGAATCAGCGATCGTAGGCCTAGGTACTGGTTCTTCTATGGTCGGTTTAAAACCAATCATTGAAATAATGACGATTAACTTTTTATTAGTGGCTTTAGATCAACTAGTAAATCACGCTGCTAAAATTCGATACATGTCAGCAAATCAGTATGCAGCTCCATTCATGGTAAGAACAGTAACTGGAGGAGGAGCACAATTAGGTGCAACACATTCACAATGTTTTGAACCTTGGCTTGCTAGTGTCCCTGGACTTAAAGTAGTAGCGCCTTCATCCCCTTACGATGCATTAGGGCTATTTCGGTCTGCAATAAAAGAAAATGACCCTATAGTTTTTGTTGAACATATTTTATTGTATGGATCAAAGGGAATTGTAGATGAAGATTATTATGAAATACCGATCGGTAAGGCTAATGTTGTACGATCAGGTGATAATTTGACGTTAGTTGCATATTCCAAGATGGTGCCACTATGTTTAGAGGTTGCAAACACACTAGAGGATCAAGGAATAGATGTAGAAGTTATAGATCTGAGATCTCTTCGCCCTTGGGATAAAGAAACAGTTATAAATTCAGTGAATAAGACAAACAGATTAGTTGTTGTGGAGGAAGCTTGGAGATCTGGCGGATTTGGTGCTGAGATAGCGAGTACCATCCAAGAAGAAGCTTTTGATTCCTTAGACGGTCCAATAGGGCGTGTTGGTGGCCTTGAGGTCCCAATGCCATATACAAGCGTACTGGAGTCTCAAGTAATCCCTAGTAAAGATCGTATAATTGAATATATACATCAAAATCTAAATACATAATAGCAATTGGAGTAAAGCAATGTCCGATAATATTGTTATGCCGCAAATGGGTTACGATATGAAAGAAGGCACCCTGGTACGATGGCTTGTAAAAGAAGGTTCATCTTTAAAACGAGGAGACCCCATCGCTGAGATAGAAACTGATAAAGCCGTTGTTGAAATTGAAAGCTATTTCACAGGATTCATCGGGAAAATCTTGGTTAATGAAGGCGAATCAGCAGAAGTAGGTAGTTCGATTGCTGTTGTTGTAAAAGATATGAACGAATCTGTGACAGATTCTACTAGTACAACAAATACAGTATCTGAAAAGTCTATTCCAAAAGTTGACGAAAAGAATATTAGCCAAAATACTCCGATTGAACAACCTTCTGTTAATGTTCCTATTGTTGATCAGCCTTTATCAGAAAAAATTAAAATTAGTCCGGTAGCGGAAAAACTTGCTCTAGAACAAGGTATAGATTTAAACAAAATTAATGGGACAGGCCCAGGTGGACGTATTACTAAAGCTGATATTGAGGCACAATCTTCTAATAATAAATTAACAGAACAACCATTGGTTAAAACTCCACCACAAACTGTGTTACCTGGCCAGAACATACCTTTATCGACAACACGTTCTGCCATTGCAAGAATAACATCACAATCCAAAAATGGTATCCCACATTTCTATGTTAGTATGTCAATCGATATGACTGACGCACTAGTTATGCGTCAACAATATGGAAAACTTTATCCAAATTCTGGCATTACAGTAAATTCATTAGTATTGATGGCTGTAAAATTATCACTTATTGATTATCCGATATTTAATTCTTCGTTTCGTGATGACCATATAGAGGTTAAGCCAGACATTAATTTAGGTATAGCTATTTCAGTTGACGATGGCCTTATAGTTCCTGCTATTACACAAGCTCAAGACTTATCAATTATTGAAATTTCATCTGCAGCACGTGACCTTGCAAAAAGAGCTAAAGAAGGGAAATTGAGACAAGAAGAGTATTCAGGGACATTTAGTGTTAGTAATTTAGGGATGTTTGCTGTAGACGATTTTAATGCAATCATTCTACCGCCACAAGTGGGAGTCCTTGCTGTAAGTTCTGTGATAAAGCGACCTGTAGTTGTTGATGATAAAATTGTAATTCGTGAAATTATGAACGTTCAATTATCCTCAGATCATCGAGTGATAGATGGAGTAGATGCAGCAAAGTTTGCAAAACAAATAAAAGATTATCTTGAAATGCCTATTTCTTTATTTGTATCTTAGTATGAAAAGTCAAATTTTAAAAAGACGTTTGGGTAGAACCAATTTACAGGTTACTGAACTTGGATTTGGTGCCATGGATACACCTCAAGCCCCAGAAGGGAAAGATACATTGCTTTCAGCTATAAATTTGGGGATTAATTTTATTGATACTGCTCGTATATATGATGGTAGTGAATTTTTAATAGGTCAAATACTTTCTTCTATTAATCGTGATGATTTAATAATTGCCTCTAAGACTATTAATAGAACTCGTGATGGTGTACAACACGATGTAGATAGAAGCTTAAGTTTGATGAATTTAGATAGTATAGATTTGTATCAATTAGATGATGTCGCAATGGAAGATTGGGATTTTATCATACAAGAAAATGGAGCTTTAGAAGGATTAAAAATTGCAAAATATCGGGGTTTGATAAATCATATTGGAATTTCTTCTCATGATTTATCTCTTCTTAATGTTGCAATAGAATCAAAGCTTTTTGATACGGTAATGATAGAATACTCTGCTTTTTATTCTGAAACATATAATTTAACCAAGAAGGCAAATCAAAATGATATTGGTGTAATTGCCATGCGCCCACTTGGTGGTTCTGGAAGAATGACTACCCTTCGTACAGTTATGGAGAGGAATCCTGCCTTTGGTAGCATTTCTCCATCGAATCTTTTAGAATTTGTTTTATCCAACCCAAATATTGCGGTTTCAATTGTAGGATCTCGGTATCCTGATAGAGTAAAATCTAATGTGGAAACTGTTTTAGATTATAAACACTTAAATGAATACGAAAAAGAAGCATGTAAACAAGCTGCTAGTAAATTATTTGAACTTTTATAATTAAGGAGATTTGATGCAAGTTAGACTAGTAAGTTATTCTCAACCAACTGAAGACTTTAGTAAAGATGGTGTTGATAACGCTCAAGAATTAATTGCTTATTGTGCAAAAGTTTCAAATCCTTCAAACCAGATAAATAAAGAAACAAGCGAAAGATTAATTCGATATCTAATTAAGAATGCTCATTGGTCACCTTTAGAAATGGTGAATGCTTGTTTGGAAGTAGAAACCACTCGTGATATTGCTAGACAAATGTTACGACATAGAAGTTTTAGTTTTCAGGAATTTAGCCAAAGATATGCTAATCCTACTAAAGACTTAGATTTTATTTTACGAGAAGCTCGGCTTCAAGATCCCAAAAATCGACAAAATTCTATAGAAGTTAATGATCATGATCTGCAGTCAAAATGGAATGAATTACAAAATGATGTTATTGATAAGGCTAAAATTGCTTATAAATGGGCAATCGATAATGGTATTGCGAAAGAACAAGCTCGAGTTGTTTTACCTGAAGGTAATACAATTAGCCGACTTTATATAAATGGTACGTTAAGAAGTTGGATTCACTACATTGATTTAAGAAGTGCTCATGGAACTCAAAAGGAACATACTGAAATTGCTAAGGCTTGTGCAGAAGTAATAGCACAGATTTTCCCAATGGCTCAAAGTATATAAAACTCAAAGATGATTGTAAAAAGTCTATAATAGTTAATAATCAGAACAATCTCTAGTGTAGCCACAGTTTTGACATTTTATTTTGCAATGTATTGCTAACATCGAAGACTTACATATGTCGCAGACATAATACCTAATATTCGGATTGGTAGAATCAATATTTTTTTCTTTAGGTCTTGTATTATTTATCCCCATTTTTTACCAACTTCAGAGGGTTGCTTAAGTTCGTGTGTTATTACTCGATCAATTAAACGGCCATCTTCATCCACCGAAACTGCTTCAGTAACAATATATGTTTTTCCACGTTTTTTGTACTTATCAGCTATCCATGATTTAACAGTTAATTTTTTTCCAAGAATAGGAGTGTTATAACAATAAAACGAACATCTAGCATTTACTGAACCATTGTCTTTATATTTTTTGTTATATTGTTTTGTATCGACTTTTTGGGCAACAGTAGGGAAGGCTGCCTCAGAATCCATTACACCTTTTCTGAATTGATTAAGCATGTTTTCAGTGTAGATATATTCCCATGTATCAAATGTTTCTCCAATTTCAAGCTTATCCCAGTCGAGCAAAATTTTGTTATTATCTTCAGAAACTTTATTTAATGCCATATTAATTCCTCCTGAATATAAATTTAAACATTTTAATCTTGACGATTTGTAGTTTGAATTAGGATAACTATTAATAGTATATTTATATTGGTATAATAATACATAATGTAAAATGATGGTGCAATTTGGATATAGTATTT
>VFGE01000060.1 GCA_009392515.1 SAR202 cluster bacterium
ACATTTTAATGATATTACGTATTATTGCCCAAACTAACTTAAACAAACAAAAATTAAGTTGACAATATTATGTTTAACTAGTAAATTAGTACCTACAAATTTTATAGACGGATAGAGGCCGTGGGGTTTCTGTTCTCTTTTTATTTTGTTTTTTTTATTAATAAAAAAAGGTCGAAAGAAGTCTATTCTGAGACCAATAAGTTAGGAGGTTAGAATGAAATATTTCAAACTTTTACCTTTCGTATTAGTATTTGCGTTAGTACTTGGCTGTTCCAGTGATGATTCAGCTTCAAGTTCATCAGCACCAAAGGCACCAGAAGCGCCTAAGGCATCAGACGCTAAAACGAAAGAACAAGTACAACCTGTGAAACCTACTGGTGTTGCATCTCTTGCAAAAACTCCTACTGCTCCAAAGGCTCCAACAGCCGGATCAGTTGTTAAAGCAAAAGAAGCTGCTGGTGGTGTAAAGAAAGGCGGAACACTTGTTTGGGCGCTTGAAGCTCCAGTTAAAGCTATTGATCCAGTTTGGACAACAGCTACTGTGACGTGGAGATCTTCCCAGATGGTATACGATAGCTTACAAAGACTTGATACAAGCTACCAATACCAAAACAATGGTTTCAAATCATGGGAAATGCAACCTGACGGACTAAAATGGACATTTACTCTTAGAGATAATATGAAATTCCATGATGGTTCAAAAGTAACTGCTACAGACGTTCAGAAATCTGCTTTCAGATGGGCTGACAGAATTACTGCTGGTATCCAGATGTTCAAAAGAACAACTGAAGGTAACTTCTCTGATGCGAGTTTCTCTGTTGTAGATGCTAGTACTTTCACATTAAACCTAAAAGAACCATACCCAGTACTTTCTATGGGATTCTCTGAAGCTCCATTTATTATGAAAGCTTCAGTTGCAGGAACAGATGCTAACGCTCGTGTATCACAAGATGGTCACGATGGTAGTACCTATATTTCCTCAGGACCATATGTACTTAAAAAATGGGTACCTGGTTACCGATTCGAGTACGAGCCACACCAAGGATGGACTGGTCAAGTACCTGAAGGTGAATCAGTATGGGTTGATGGTGTAAACATTGTTGAGGTTCCTGATAAAACCACTCTATTAGCTGGTTTGAAAACAGGTAAAATTGACTACGCAACTTCTGGTAGTGCGGAACAATACCTTGACTTAAGCGCTGATCCTAATATGGGAATTAAAACATCAGCTCCAGGTACACCGATTCTATTATTGAATCACACTAAATCACCTGGTAAATACTTAAACTGGAGAAAATCTTTACAGGCAGCACAAGATGCTAAGAAATTAATGTCAGTGCACGGTCCTGAACAGCTATGGCAAGTATGTCCTGCTATCTTCTTGTGTGGTACACCAGGAGAAAGTGCAGCTGGTAAAGATATGTACAACCAAGCTGACCTAGCTAAAGCTCAAGAATACAGAGATGCATTCGTAGCTGAATCAGGTTGGGATCTTGCTAACGATGTTGTAGAAATGGTAAGTAACACTTCTTACCAAACTCACAGAGACCGATCTCTGATCAACATTGCTAGATTTAGAGAAATTGGTTATAAAGTTAACATGACTATGACTGACTGGGCTACTGCTGTTACAATCAGACAGAACAAAGATGCGTG
The DNA here is from genome assembly GCA_009392515.1 of SAR202 cluster bacterium. Lineage (NCBI taxonomy): Bacteria > Bacillati > Chloroflexota > Dehalococcoidia > SAR202 cluster bacterium. Next base: position 1,657 of record VFGE01000060.1, read on the forward strand.
GGATATTTTCCACACAGGATGTTGTTCTATCCCAAGTAACAACCCGGTTATGAACTGGTACTTAAGTCCTAAGACATATGGTTGGCATACAAACCAAACCATTATTGACTTACAGGCTCAATATACTAGAGAACTAACCGACGAAGGTCGAAAGAAAGTTATAGATCAAGTACAACAATCATACTATGATCAGGTATCACATATATCACCTGGTCAGAACTCAGGTTATCACGTATGGAGATCATCTACTGTAGGTGTTCATGATTACGCTGATTCCACACGTATGACTAACACTTGGTTGAATAAATAAAATATTACTAAATATTTAATTTAGACTTTTAAATAAAAAAGCCGCTAAAAATTTTTTTTAGCGGCTTTTTTAGTTGTTTATATAGGTTGATTATTTTAAAAACATGCTAGATAATATTGAACACTTATATATAAAACTAAATTTATAGATGCAGAGATATATATTAAAAAGACTATTAGCAGCTATCCCAACTATGGCAATCGTGGGTGTTGTTGTATTTTCAATAATACATTTAGCTCCAGGTGATCCTGCAGCCATTATGGCAGGTGAAGATGCTGATTACGAGCAAGTTGAAGCTATGAGAGAATCTATGGGGTTGTTAGATCCAATTCCGGTTCAATTTTGGAGATTCGTAAAAGGTGTAGCAACTGGAGACTTAGGTGAATCCATTTTTTCAGGACACAGTGTGTCATCTTTGATATTAGACAGAGTTGAGCCTACCTTATCTTTGGCTGTATTAAGCTTGTCTATATCGATATTAGTATCAATTCCTGCTGGAGTATTAGCAGCTTGGAAAATGAACTCTATTTTTGATCGAGTTGTAATGATACTAGCTCTGACTGGATATGCAGTACCGTATTTTGCGCTAGGATATGTAGTTATATTCTTACTAGCAGTTCAAGTCGAATGGTTTCCCGCAGGTGGATATATATATTTGGGCGAAGATTTTTGGCAGTACTTGTATCATTTATTGCTACCATCTTTCGTATTAGGATTTGCTGGCTCAGCTCTTATTACAAGAATGACAAGAGCAACTATGTTAGAAGTATTAAAAGAAGATTATGTTAGAACGGCTAGATCTAAAGGTCTAGGTGAAACTGTAGTACTTCTGAGACATGCATTTAGAAACGCAGCTAACCCTGTCTTAACAGTTATCGGTTTTAGTATAGCTGGATTTATTAGTGGTGTGGTTATAACTGAAACTGTATTTGCTATACCTGGTATGGGTAGATTAATTACTGAATCAATCGCGCAGAGAGATTTCCAGATTATCCAAAGCACTATTTTGGTTGTAGCGCTTATATACGTGTTAGTTAATTTAACAATTGATATTTTATATGTTTTTGTAGATCCAAGAATAAGGTACGATAATTAATTATGAGTAGTAGAACAGAATCACAAGATTTAGCATTTCAAGGTCTTCGAGAGAAGATACCTTGGTATAAAGCTGCAACTAGTGCAGTACTAAGAAACCCAAATATGTTGATTGGTATAATTTTTATCACAATAGTGGTTGTATTGGCATTGCTTTGTCCGCTATTAATTAAAGTTGGAATACTAAGAGATCCTTTTGTATTTGATCCATTAAATAGATTGTTGCCGCCAGGTAGAAGTGAAGATGGTGATTTGTTTTTATTTGGAACAGGCCCTCTAGGAAGAGATATTTTCTCAATGGTAATATATGGATCTAGGATTTCATTAGTTGTCGGATTGTCTGTTGCAATATTAGCTGCTGTTTTAGGATCTGTGATTGGAATTGTTGCTGGATACTTCTCTAGATTAGACGATATAATAATGAGATTTATGGATGGTATAATGGCAATCCCTGGCATATTATTAGCTATTGTTCTGATGGCTATATTAGGCCCTAAATTAGAAAACGTAATTTTTGCTTTAACTGTTGTTGATTCACCTAGAACATCTAGGATTGTTAGATCAGTTGTACTAACAATTAGAGAATCTCAATATGTTGATGCTGCAAATGCTTTTGGTGCTTCTAAAAAAAGAATATTATTTAGACATATAGCGCCAAATACTTTTGCTCCTGTTATTGTTCAGGCAACTTTTTTGTTTGCTTCTGCTATTTTGTCTGAAGCAAGTTTAAGTTTCTTAGGAGCCGGAGTACCACCAGATATTCCCACTTGGGGAAATATTATTGGTGAAGGAAGAATTTACTTTATAGGAAACTCCAATATTGTAATACTACCATCTCTAGGCTTATTCTTCTTGGCACTTGCTGTGAATATGTTTGGTGACGGACTACGAGACAGTCTTGATCCAAAACTAAGAGGTAAAACGTAATTAAATAAATTAATTTATATTTAATTTGTTCTTTCTAATTTCTTAATAATTTTATGTTATAATATTTTTTATTCAAAATTTATAAAATTTAAATTCTCAAGAGGTAAATATATGTTAAATAAAGATAATAAATACAAAACTTATTTTAAACCATTATTTTTTATCTTTGCATCTTTATTGATAGTCCTTGGATGTGCTTCAGATACTGCTACTAGATCACATCAATCTACTGAATTTAGAGGCGAAGTAATTAGACCTGCTAGCTTAGAATCTAAGAATTCCATGATACAAACAGCTATATTTGAATATATTGCTAAGATTGGTTATGGAAAAACTGTACAAGATGTTAATGCTAGAGTTATGTTTTCTGATATAGATGATATTATTAGAAGATTTACAGTTACCGCTGAAGATGCTGATGAATCTAAGAAAAGAGGAGACGCAGGAATGGGATCTAGTAACTCAAGAATTCATTTAGTATTTGCTTGGGACAGCGACAAATCTATTCCTTCTAATGCTAGAAATGGATCTTTAGATTCTACTCTTGTAATGTCTTCTGACCTAGATTCTGCTCATCCAGAAATTATCACATTATTAGATAAATGGGATTTTTCTGAAGCTCCTTTACCTAAATTAGAAGAAAAAGCAAGGAAATTTAGAGAACAAGCTGACAGATGGATTGCTTACAATGAAGTAGCAATATATTTCTTATTAAGAAATGAAGATATTTGGTCTAAATGGGTTTCAGCTGACGCAAAAGCTAAGCTAGACACTGAACTATCTAAAGAACAAGGTATGGCTGCTCAGCAGAAAGATTAATCAGGTATAGATATTAATATTGTAGTTCTTAAAATTATATTGGGAGCCACTCAGGGTATAACTGAGTGGCTCCCAATTAGTTCACAGGGAATTATTTTATTTATAAATAGTTTATTTAATTTTGATTCTAAATCATTAGAAGAAATTTTTGCGATCTCCCTAGCATTACATTTGGGTACATCATTCTCAGCTATTTTTACATACAGAAAAAAACTTACTCAATTATTGCAAAATGGGTTAAAAAATCGAAACTCAAACAAGGAAAGCATTTTTTATTTGTTTTCAACAATGATAAGTTTGTTTATATCTTTTCCTATTTATCTTTTAATACCTTCTCTTTCTTCAAACGTTGAGTTGTTGGGTGTATTAGGAATGATTATTATTGGATTCGTTTATATTATAAATGGAGCAATACAATGGTTTGGTAAATCAGTTAATATATCAGCTAATAATCAATATACATTTTTTAATGCTTTAATAGTTGGCGTTTTTCAAGGTATTTCAATTATTCCAGGGATGAGTCGCTCCGGATTGACTATATCTGCTTTATTGTTAACAAAGTTTGATAAAAGCGAAGCGTTGAATATTAGTTTTATTTTAAGTATCCCTGTAACAATTATTGCTGGCATTATGGGTATTTATATTCTTTCAAATGATATTTATATTAATTTATTAGCAATTTTTGTGGCTTTTGCTGTTGGTATAGCAACTATTCGTGTACTTGTAAAATTTACAGAATCAGTTAACTTTTATAATTTCATATTGTTTATAGGTTTCACTTTAGTTTTTGGCGGAAGTGTTTATTTGTTTTATCAATGAAATTTAAGAGTTAAATTCTGTTATCATTTGCCCTGGCTTTGAACCGTTATAGATTTCATTTTCCACAACTAATTCTCCATTAACAATTACATGAGAAATTCCTTCAGGGTATTGATGTGGATCAGCAAAGGTTGAATTTTCTTTTATTTTAGCTAAATCCATTATGACTATATCAGCTGCATACCCGGGAGTGAGCCTTCCTCTATTTGTTAACCCTAATCTTTGTGCAGGCAAATATGTCATTTTTCTTATTGCTTCTTCAATAGAAATCACATTTTTTTCGTTAACATATTTTTGGATAAATCTTGGGTTTGTACCATAACTTCTAGGATGCGGCTTTCCTACTGATAATTTACCAGTTGCTGAAAGAGAAGATCCGTCAGAAGCAACTGCTATTAGCGGATGAGATGCAAAATTTTCTACATCCTCGTCAGTCATTCCGTAACTAATTACACTAGCCTCACCTTTTTGATATATTCTTAAAGCAGCTTCAGCAGGCGATGTATTCATTATATCTGCTATTTCAATTAATGTTTTTCCTTCTAAAGACTCGTCTTCTACATATCTTGCAATAATGATCCCTTCAGCACCTCGGCCTTTTGAAAAAGTATCTGTTATTTCGTCTACTAATCTTCCTCTGTGATCTTCGTCTGCCATGAATTCCAAGGTTTTTTCTCTTCCTCCAGATAAAGACCAGCGTGGAAATAATGCGCCTGTTAATGCAGTACTTGAAGCTGTATAAGGGTATTGATCCCCTGCAATATCTATACCTTCTTGAACAGTGTCTTCAAGAAGTTGTAAATATTCATCTGATTTGCCCCATACTTTTTGCGCGGCACATTTAACGTGTGATATTTGTACTTTACAATCTGATCTTCTTCCTATTTCTATAGCTTCATTTAGGGATACAAATAATCCTACTGTTCTGCTTCCTTCATCTCTTTGATGAGTAGAATATAGTTTGTCTCTTTTTCCTACTTCTTCTGCTAAAGCTATTACTTCATCTGTACGTGCATAGTAACCGGGTGCGTAAAATAACCCAGTAGAAAGACCTAATGCTCCTGCATCAAGCGATTCTGCAGTTAATTTTCTCATGTAATTTAATTCTTCAGCTGTAGGAGGTCTGTCTTCTAATCCAATTACTGCTGCTCTTAGTGTACCGTGGCCAACCTGGAAAGCTACATTCAAAGGAGCCCCGGCTTTTTTCATAGCATCTATATATCCTGCATAATCAGTCCAATCTACATTTAAATCTTCAGGATTTTCTAGCATAGACACTCGTTGTTTAAATATTGTTTTAGCTTCTCCAATTAATGGAGCACACGTACTCATTCCGCAGTTACCAATTAATTCGAGAGTAACCCCTTGCCTTACCTTGCTATCTGCTTTTGAGTCAACTAAAAAAGAAGAATCACTGTGTGTATGAAGATCGATAAATCCAGGGGATACAATTTTCCCATTTGCATTTATTGATTTCTTAGAATCCAAAGATTCTTTATGAGTAATGGCTACAATTTTCCCATTTTTGACATAAATATTGCCTTCATATGATTCTTTTCCAAGACCATCAACTATGGTTGCATTTTTGATTTCAAGATCATTCATATTAACCCCTTATTATAATTTTGGTTTTTTATTGTGCCATGGTTTTACAATTTCAAAAGCTCTGGAAGCTTGCAAAACACCTAGTTCATTTTCCTTTTCTCCTGCTATTTGAAGGGATATTGGTAGACCTTTGGATGAAAAACCACAAGGAATAGTTGCAGCAGGATTTCCTGACCAGTTAAATATAGCAGTAAATTGAGACAATAAACCTGCCCCATTTTTATGTGCAATATTTTCACTATCACCATATGAGGGGATCATTTCGTTGTCATCAGAACCGTAAGAATAGTCATATTGAATTCCATTTATTTTTTCTGGGGGATTGCCGCATTCATGAGCAGGCACTGCCATTGTAGGAGTTGCAATATAATCGTAGTTTTCAAAAATAGAATCCATGTAGTTTCTAAATTTGTATAATTCTGAAATTGCATTCATATATACAGGGCCTTCCCAATTTTTCACTGCTTCTAACATTCTTTTTGTATAATTCATAAGTTTGTCAGGATTTTCATCTAATAGCTGGCCGTTTTTATTGTAACCCAATGCGCCAAGTATTGGAGAGAACATCATTGATAATTCTTTTATATTATATTTAAAGTTTAGAGGTTCAATTATAGCACCCATATCCTCATAAATTTTCATGGCATTTGTTGTTACTTCTTGTACTTCAGGGTCAACATTGATTGATCCCAAATCTACTGACCAAGCTATTTTTTTACCCTTTATGCCTGCATCTAACGTTGTAATAAAATCAGGAGGTGTTGTTTTAATTGCAGTAGACTCGGCTTCGGGATGCGGGCCTGACATAACTTGTAGCATAATAGCGCTATCTTTTACAAACCACGTCATTGGTCCCATGCATGAAAAATTAACAGGGTTCCAACTTTGTAATCCACTGTGCTTTCTTGGGATTCTTCCTTGTGTTCCTTTGATTCCATATATTCCGCATAATCCGGAAGGAATTCTGATTGATCCTCCTCCGTCAGAGCCTTCTGCGATTGGATGAATTCCCGAAGCTACGGCAGCACCTGCTCCACCGCTTGATCCTCCTGCAGTACAATTTAAATCCCAAGGATTTCTGCAATCATCACCAAGTCTGTTGTCTGTAGTTGCGCATAAACCAAATTCTGGTGTATTCGTTTTACCAAGTATGATCCCACCAGCATTTTTAATTCTTTCTACTCCAAGCTGATCGAAATCAGCAATATTGTCTTTATAAAACCACGAACCGTTTGTGTGGGGCATATCTTTGACACCCTCAAGATCTTTTATTGAAGTAGGAATTCCATCTAGAAACTTTAAATTTTCACCTTTGGAAATTTTAATATCGGTTTTTTTTGCTTCATTTATTGCGTATTCATAAGCTACGTGTAAGAATGCGTTAGTTTTACTGTTTGTTTCATCTATTCTTTTTAGAGCTAATTGAGTTAACTCTAAAGATGAAAAAGTTTTTTTAAGAAGCTCTGTTTGGATTTCTGTAATTGACTTGTATAAAATATCTGAATCAGGCAAATTAACCCTCTATTTAATTACTAATATTCAAACAATACCATATTTAATTGTTATTTTGCTTAAACATTGATGAAATAATAAAAATAAATAATATTAAAAATACTATTAATATATTAGATATTCCAATAATTTGAAAAACACTTTGGTAAGAGAAGCTTTCAAGTAAAATCCCCATTAATATTGGCCCTGCAACTTTCCCAAAGTTCCTTATTGAACCTACTATTCCCATCACTGTTCCAATAGTATCATTTTTAGAATATTCTGATACCAAAGCTAATGCTGATGGAAGAACACTTGCTTCAGCGACACCAATTAGTATTGCAGGAATAAATATTGTTGATGTATTTATCGTAAATGAAACAAAAAACATAGATAAACTTAGTAGA
>VFGE01000061.1 GCA_009392515.1 SAR202 cluster bacterium
GGAGGATATAATGGCAAATACAGGTTTATCAGCAGTTTGGCATGACGAGGGAAATAAGTTTGAGATTCGAGAATTTCCAGTACCGGAAATAGAAGACAATGGTGTGAGTATACGGGTACAAGCAACTAGTGTATGTGGATCAGATCTTCATGTTTGGCGAGGTGACGGCAGGACAGAAAACGATGCACCGAGAGACCCTTTCGTATTTGGACATGAGATGATGGGCTCTGTAGCTGGTCTAGGTAAAAATATAACAACAGATTCTTTAAGAAATCCTCTCAAAGAAGGTGATAGGGTAGTATTCAGTTATTTCTTTCCTTGTATGCGTTGTTATAACTGCATTAGGGGGGAAATGGGAGCATGTAAATTTAGAATGGGAAGAATTCCTGTCAATGAATGGCCTGTATGTAATGGAGGATTTGCTCAATATTATTATTTAAGAAGTCCTCAATTTCTGTTTAAACTTCCTGATGAAATAGATGATGCAACTGCAGCTCCTATCAATTGTGCTTTAGCTCAGGTTATGGAAGCTTTTCATATAGCTAAACCACGATTTGGAGACAATGTTGTTATACAAGGTGCTGGAGGATTAGGCGTTAATGCTACGGCAGTTGCCGCAGAAATGGGAGCAAACAAAATCATTGTCATAGATGGACAAAAACCACGATTAGATCTTGCAAAGCAGTGTGGCGCCACCGACATTATAAATCTTACTGATTATCCAACAGTAGAGTCCAGAGTAGAAAAAGTAATGGAGCTTACAAATGGAATAGGTGCAGATATTGTTATAGAACTTGTTGGTTTTCCTGCAGCAGTAGAAGAGGGAGTACAAATGTGTCGAATGAGAGGGACATACCTTGAAGTCGGTCATATTTCTCCAAATAGCATGGTATCTCTTGATGTTCAAAAATTAGTAGCAAATCAAATTAGATTTCATGCAATACAACACTATGATCCATGGATACTTCCTAATGCGGTAAACTTTGTTCAGAAAACGTTAGGTAAATATCCATTAACTGATGTAATATCTCATAAATTCCCGATCGAAGATATTGAAAATGCCTTTCGAACAGCAGAATGGTTAGGAACAGATAAAGGAAGTGTTGTTACTCGTGCAATAGTAACGCCATAAATATATGAATACAGGTAAGTTACCAAATGAACTTATGAATAAACTGCTTGCCAAAATTCACTCAAATGACCCACGAGTTATTCTTGGTCCTTCTTTGGGTGAAGATGCAGCAATCATAGCTATGGAAAATCGCAACTTGGTTGTAAGTAGTGATCCTATAACGTTCACATCTACTGACATAGGTTGGTACTCCGTTCATATCAATGCCAATGATATTGCTACAAGAGGAGCAAAACCTCTTTGGTTTTTAGCAACTATATTAGCTCCACCAGATACAAATGAATCAACTATAGAAAATGTGCTTTCCCAAATTAAAGAGACTTGCAATTCATTAGAAATCGAACTTGTTGGCGGCCATACAGAAGTTACAGAAAGTGTTACTAACTTAATAGTTTCTGGGACTATGTTAGGTGAAACAATTAATGAATCAATCCTTCGTACCTCAAATATCAAGTCAGGTGATTCAATCCTATTAACAAAGTATATTGGCATTGAGGGAACAGGAGTTTTAGCTCATGAATTTGAAAACATACTTCTGAAATCAGGAATAGATAAGTCATTAATTAATGAAGCTCAAAACTTCATATTTGAACCTGGTTTAAGCATTATTAATGAAGCTTTATTCTCCATGGATAATTTCCAGATAAAATGTATGCATGATCCAACTGAAGGTGGTATATCAACAGCACTTATAGAAGTAAGTGAATCTATAAATAAAAAATTCATCATTGAAGAAAAAAATATTCCTATTTCATCGATAACTAAAGAAATATGTAAAATCCTACATATTGATCCTTTGGGAATATTATCTTCAGGTTGTTTACTAATTTTTTGTGAAACTTCGAGTGCAAAAGCTTTACAACAATCATTAGAAACAAATAATATTCAAACCTCTATAATAGGGAAGGTAGTAGAAGGAAATGGTGTTCATCTTCTTGAAAATGAAATAGAAAAACCTATGCCTGAGTTTGATAGAGATGAAATCGCAAGATATATATCAGAAACCTCCAAAGACATATAAAAAGGAAATAATGCCATACAGCTACTCAGATATTGTCTATATTTTAAATATAGTACCCAGAAAAGATAAGTCGGGATTAATTAAATGCATAGTTGATATATGTAACAGTACGACAGAAGATGAACAAAAAAATTCTGAATATGTTTACGAGAATTGGAATGAATTTATAGAAAACTTTCATAAAAAACTTTATCAACCCGATCCTAATTTGCGTTCAAGTGTTCCATGGGAAGTTTTACAAGAAGATGAAATTCTAATTGAAATAGAAAAACTAATTGGTTTAAAATTTACCCATCAACAATTATCTCATCTACAAAATATCTAAGAAAATACGCTATAATAATTAGATGATGATAAGTACACCTTGCAAAAATATATGCAAATATGACAAAACTGACACATATTGTATAGGTTGCTACAGAACTATTAACGAAATAGCTCAATGGATGATATTTTCTGAAGAAAAACGTATAGAGATTATGCGTCTATTGCCTGGAAGGAAAAAAGACTTAAGTAGTCAATAAAGTATCGAATGAAAATTAAATTAATGGAGAATTAATTATGAGCCAATTAGTTTTTATTCATGGCCCAGGAGCAGGGGGATGTTCTGCAGCTTACGAATATCAATTACGCCATTTCCCAAATAGTGTAGCTCCCGATTTACCAGGCCATTTAGAAGGCGAAAGATGCCTTACTGTAAAGAGCTATACCGATTGGGTAAGAGGATGGTTATGGGCACAAAACATGAAAGAAAACCTTGTACTTGTCGGATATACACTAGGTGCATCTATCGCTCTTCAATACGCCCTTGATTTTCCAGACGAAGTTGCGGGTATAGTTATTATGACAGTTGCAATGGAGCCTAAAGTACGAGCTCCAGGAACTTATGAAATGCGATTAAGGGCAGTAGAAGATTCTACAGTATATGAGGATGAATGGATAAAATTTCAAAGAGTCGCTATGGAATGGGTAGAACCAGAATATCGAGAACGACTAATGAAAAAACATAGAGAAGTTGGCCCCATGTCCCAATATTATGATTTAAAAACAATAGATGAATTTGATGTACGTGACAGAATTCATACTCTTAAACCTAAATTATTACTTTTACGAGGATTAGCAGACCACGGTAATCCTCCCAAGTATGAAGAAAAAATACACCAAGCAGTACCTGGTTCTGAATATATTGAATTTGATAACGCTGGACATTTCCCTGTTACTGAAATCCCAGATACAGTTAACCAATTAATTGAAAAATTTCTTACTGATATATAGATTGCCAATTTAATCTATTGTAAACAATCAGGCCATTTTGTAGACTATCACAATACAATTTTTACCCATATTATGAGGTTTTTAATGTTTAAAATAAATCATCATACTTATTTTTTAATAATACTCACAACATTTTGTTTATTGTTATTTTCAGGCTGTGAAGTAGAGGTGGAAGAAATCAAAGACTCTGTAACCTCGAGGATTCCTACAAACGAAACTCCTGTAGCAACACAAGAAGATCTTACAAAAGATAGAACTACCAAACCAGAAAAAGAATTAACAACTCAAGACAATACTACTAGGCCGGTACCTACTCCCACACCTACTACAGAACCGACACCCACACCTACTCCAGAACCGACTGCTACTCCTACTGCAGAACCAACTCCTACTCCTACACCACTACCTCAGGCACCGATGCCACCTGGATCCCATTTACCCTTAATCGCAACAGAATCAGTCTTAGGGATTGATATAGATTGTGATGCTATGAGATTAAATGGGGAATTTACCATTACTAATGAATTAGGCTCTAATATTATTAACGGAACTGACGGAAACGATAAAATTGATGGAGGTACAGTTAATGTAACTATATATGGAGGAGATGGTAACGATATAATTTGTGGTGGATCTGGTATTAGTACATTGTATGGAGGAAATGGTAATGATGTACTAATTGGAGAAAAAGGAGCAGATACATTATACGGAGATGCTGGAGATGATACATTAATTGGTAGTGGTAATACGGTGAGTATAGAATTTCTATGGGGTGGCACAGGTAATGATTGGTTAAATGGAGGTACTGGTGTTGATTATTTGTATGGAGAATCAGGAAATGACACGCTCTGGGGAGGAGATCAAGATGACAAGCTCTACGGAGATGGTCAAAATGCCAATATTGAATATTGTCCAGATAACCTTCCTTGTAATGACTGGTTGATTGGCGGACTTGGTTCTGACAGTCTCAATGGTGGCCCAGGTGATGATTCAATTCAAGGAGACTTACTATTAAGTCAATTAAATGAATTGGCAGCTGAACCAGAATATGCAGATGGGGATATGTTTAGAGGAAATTATGGAAATGACTACATGATTGACTTTGGAGGTAAAAATACTTTTTATGGTGGATCAGGAGATGACATCATTATCGGGGGCAAAAATGTTGATCATATAGAAGGTCAAGAAGGAACAGATCGTATTTGGGGAATGGATGGTAATGATCAACCATTAAGTGGTGATCTCACCCAAGACAAATACCAAACTGAAAATGACGAAGTATACGGCGGAAATGGTAATGACATTCTTAGCAAGGCCAAGATTAAACTTGGTGGACCTGGGGAAGATGGCTGTAGAGGTGTTGAACCCATAGAAGCATTCAAGGTTGCTTGTGATGATGCAGATTGGACAGGAGATAAACCTCTATAATCCAATTATTCGAGATTATGAAAAATAATCAATCTGAACAAAATACCAACAAACTCATCGTATTTTATGATGGATATTGCATCCTTTGTAATCGAACAATTGACTTTGTTATAAAATACGACAAAAAAGAAAAGATACTATTTGCTTCCTTACAGTCAGATTATGCCATTTCTACCCTCTCAAAATTAAAATATAAATCTGAAAATATAAAAAACATAGACAACGTGATTTATTTACAAAATACTATTCTCAAAATAAAATCGGATGCTATTTTATCAATACTTTCGGATATGGGTGGGATTTATCATTTAAGTAAAATATTTTACTGCATACCAAGATTCATACGTGATTATTTATATGATCAAATTGCTAAAAGAAGATATAAATGGTTTGGTAAACGAAATACATGTAGGATACCTACAAAGGATGAAATTCATAAAATACTTGGATAAGTAAATGTTTGTTTTGATGTATATTGATATATATATTAAGTATATTGATACGTAAATTGTGATAAATCTGATAATATATGATATATTTCATAGAAACAAAACTTAATTAATATTGGAGACTATTTAATACATGCAAACTTTTTTAGCAATATTTAATTCCAATCTAACTCTTTCTGTTAACAAATCCTTAATATCAATTTGTTGCTGTCTTTGTTGCTGTCTTTGTTGTTGTGGAGATCTTAAGGTCTCTTCTAACTTGGAGGTGCGGATGGCATAATTTGTCCTAAGATACACTGAATTAGTTGAGACCTCAAATGAGGTCTTTTTTTTTATAAGGGGGGGGAAATGAATTTTAAATTATTGTGGAAATTTGTAGTAATTTTAGTAACGACTTTTGTTACTTTAATTGCATGTACAGGACCAGAAGGACCACAAGGTCCAGCAGGTCCAGCAGGCCCAGCAGGCCCAGAAGCCTCAAAAGAAACCAATACACTGCCTTCATTTGAAGTCTGGGCAGTTGATCAATCAAGCACTACAAGTTATGGTGGTGGTGGTCTCATTTACATTTGGGATGGTGCTGATATATCTGCAAACGCTAGTGAAGCAACTCCAGAGATTATTGATCTAGCAAAGAAGGCTGAAGAAGCTGGTTGCGAAACTCCAAAAAAACCACACATGATACTTACTAACCATACTAGCCCAAAATCTACACACGTTATTCTCGCTAATGTAGGTTCTGGAGACACGTTTTTCATCAACATTGATACACACACTATAGATGGATGTGTCAACACAATAGGTGGTTTCAATGGAGCAGGTGGAACAGCAAATGCACACGCATCGGTTGGTTCTGTTGATAACAGTATGACAATCGTCGCAAATATTGGTGCCAAAGATGAATCTGGATTCTTGCATAAGATCCAAACTGACTACACTAGCAATAATTATAATCTAGTTGAGACATTAGCTTTGGATCAATTTGCTAATGAATTAGGAACTTCAGTGGTACGCCCAATCTGTCACGATTTCACTGCCGACAGTAAATTTGCGTATGTTACCCTAGCAGGTGGAGGACTACTAGTAGTTGATGTAGGATCTGCAGACGGAAGCACACCTATGAATGTTGTAAAAGTTTATGAAAAGAGTACAGTCCCAGGAATTGGATGTGGTGTGACTCGTCTTCCACTTGGTAAAATAATGACCAATGGTGAAAGTGGTGCAAAAGGAGGAGATGATTTTCTTTATACTTTTGATGCTAGTAGAGCAGGCGATGGAGTATTTCCAGATCCAGTACAGATTGAACTTCCTGGTGAAGATACCCATGGTGCGGTTACCTGTACTGATCAAAACGGAAACTTATTTGCCATAACAAGTATGCGTGTCAGCAATGACGTCAATTTTGTTGACCTGCAAACCAATAAAGTTGTAACTACCCAATCTATGTCAGAATCCTTTAGCTTAGATCCAAAACCAGACGTCGCTGACATAGTAGGTAACAAGATGTTTATTGCTTTGCGAGGCGCTAAACCATTAACTGCTATTGGAGCATTAGAGTTTGCAGGTCGAACTCCTGGAGTAGCTGTTCTTACAATTAACGATAATTGTAAAGGGTTCGATTGGGACTCAAAAGACCTAGCTTCAATGGATGATCCTCTCAGGTTAGTTGATGGAATTTTCCCTGGGCAAAAAATCAGTGCAGCAGATCCTCATGGTCTGGAAATTGTACTGAAATAATACTTTTTAATTATTAAGTGCGGTCGCATGACTTAGATATAAAGTCATACGGCCGCAGAAAACATAATCTTACTTAATTTAAATACAATATAAAGATGATGAGGTAGTTTGGGATGAATATTTTTATTGTATCAACGTTTGACTGTACTGTAGATGATTTTAAAAAATTTATAGAAGAACCAGAAAATGAAAAAGAAATTGCTTTGTGTGTTGCAGAGGCGGAAGTTATTGAGGTGAACCCACACAAAGCAATTTCTTTACTTAATGTAACTAATTTAGACCTTTTTATTCAAACTGTTACTAGCCCTAAATATAAAAAATGGGATGAAGAAAATAATAGTGTAAGCTCAATTTATAGACTCGAAAAGTTAAATTAACACCATTTATTCTTTGGAATGCGTATGTAAAAAAATCTTGATGAGGTTTAGGATAACAATATAATTTAGTACATCGTGATGAATTATTACTGTATCACGATATATCTGAAACATTACCTAATAAATTTTTAAATAAGGATAAGTGATGACAAAATTAGTCCTGAATACAGCAATTGCCAACTACGGACATACGGCTGAAATAATAAATGGAAGTATAGGGTCAAATCGATTCGAAATGGAACATAATGATATCAGTCCTGTTCCTATGATTTTCAGAAGAATGGTTAGAAATTTAGAATTTGATGTAGCAGAAATGGCTCTAGCTACTTATATATGCTCGAAACACTACCAGAAAAAGTTTACAGCGCTTCCAATTTTCTTAACTAGAGGTTTTTATCATACAAATATGATATACCGAAATGGTGCCGAAATCATTAATCCGAAAGATTTAGAAGGCAAAAGAGTAGGTGTTAGAAGTTATACTTTCACACCAGGTGTATGGAGTAGAGGTATTCTTGGTAGTTACCACGGAGTTGATCTTAATTCAATCACTTGGGTAATTGCTGGTGACGAACACATAGAAGAATTCGAATACCCTGAAAACGTTTTGAGATCTCCAACAAGTGATCTATATGAAATGCTTTCTAATGGTGAAGTGGATGCTGTAATAGGGGCGCCTACTAACGGATCACCTGAAATCTTACCATTATTTACCAATCCAGAATCTTTAGATAAAGAATGGTATACTCAAAATCAAATTTATCCCATAAGCCACGTTTTAGTAGTAAAAGACGAACTTCTTGATAATAACCCATGGCTTGGACAAGAAATAGTTGATGTATTTCATAAAGCCAGATCTGAATATCTAGAAGCTTTCAATAAAAACAACTCCAACCAAAATTCTGCTGATCATTCCCAAATGGAATTTGCAAAAATTGTAGGAGAAAATCCTGTGAATTACA
>VFGE01000062.1 GCA_009392515.1 SAR202 cluster bacterium
TAGGTGCTACACTATCTGTTATACCTATTGCAAAATGGGATCCCCATGTGAATCGTTTAAAATACGAATATGAAAAAACAAAAATTGCAGCTATTGGTGACAAGAGTAATGCTAAGGGGTTTAGCATATATGCTGATATGAATAGTAATATAAGCCCAGAAAAAGCTAACGCACCAACTTCAAATTTCTTTAAATCACCTGTTACTAAAGCTCGATTTTGCGTTCTTGGGTTTAATTTATCTTGTTCTATATCAATAATTCTATTACAAGCCATTCCAAGAGTTCTGCCTCCAGTAAGAGCTAAAGTAATCCATAGTATTTGTGTTAATTCTGGTATACCTCTTGAGGCTATAACACTGCCAATAAAAGCAAATGGAAGAGTGAAAATTGTTTCTTGAAATCTTATAGAATCAGATAAGATTTTTATTTTAGTTATAATTTTTGCTATCAAAATACTATTCCAAACCGTATTTTTCCCACTTTTTAGTTACTAAATCTTTTATTTCTTGAGACATGACTATATCATTTGGCCATTCTTTTAGCCCTGATTCACCTTCAATTTTCCGTGTTGCATCAATTCCAAGTTTACCTCCGAATGCAAAACTTGTCATTGTATGATCTAGATCGTCAGTAGGGCCTTTTAGTGTAATAACATCTCTATCTGGAGCAATGTTGTTAGTTACTCTCCATAATAATTCGGAATTGTTATTAATATCCACGAATTCATCTACTACTATAATTATTTTTGCTAAACTCAGAAGGCCTAAACCCCATAAAGCATACATGACTTTATACGCTTGCCCAGGATATGATTTTTTAATGGAAACAATGACTAAATTGTGAAATATGCCTTCTGCAGGCATATTCATATCGCGTATTTCAGGAATTGCCATTTGTATTATTGGTAAGAATAATTTTTCTGTCATTTTGCCCATAACATAATCTTCTTTAGGAGGAATGCCAACAACAGTCGATACATAAGTTGGATTTTTTTTATGTGTAATTGCATTAACATGAAACACAGGATAGGGTTCTTTGCCTGAATAATACCCCGTATGATCTCCAAATGGGCCTTCATCGCGCATTTCTTCAGTATCAACGTATCCTTCTAGGACAATTTCTGAAGATGCTGGGACCTCTAAATCGTTAGTGACACATTTTACCATTTTAACGTTAGAATTTTTTAGAAACCCAGAAAGCATCATTTCATCAATTTGTGGTGGAAGTGGAGCAGATCCAGTCCACATGGTTGTAGGGTCTGCACCGATTGCTACAGAAACATCGATATAACGTTTTCCAACTTCTTTTGCTTTTGCCATATGGCTTTTACCAACTTTATGAGTTTGCCAATGCATTCCTGTTGTATTTTTATTATATACTTGCATTCTATAAGTTCCGACATTTCTAATGTTAGTAATTGGATCGCGGGTAAATACTAACGGCATAGTTATAAATGGTCCGCCGTCTTCTGGCCAGCAGGTCATAAGTGGCAATTTATATAAATCAACCTCGTTATTTTTATAGATAACTTCTTGGCATTCTGCTTTCTTAACAGATTTTGGTTGTATTACGCGTAAAGAAAATAACGTTTTTAGTGCGTTTATTTTATCTAAAATCGTTTTAGGAGGATTTTCAACATTTGCTAATAAGTCTTTTATTTTATTTATAAGTTCTGATGGATTGTCTACTCCAAGTCCCCAGCACATTCTTTGTTCTGTTCCAAATAAATTAATTAATAAGGGGAAGTCAGAACCTACTACATTTTCAAATAGTAGAGCTGGACCAGAATTTTTAAATACGCGATCGACAATTTCTGTGATTTCCAAATTTGAATCAACAGTAGTAGTTATTCTTTTCAATTCGTTACGCTTTTCTAAAAAATCAATAAATTCATTTAGGTTATTAAAATTCAATAGAAATTCCTTTAATATTAAATATCATCTCCTTTTATTTTAATCTGTTAATCTAAATAGTTCAAAATATTGGACCCAATTCGTAATTGATACCTCGAACTCGACCTGTACTTAGATATATATCAACTTTATAGTAATCAATTACTATTCTAGATTAATGACCTAATAGTTTGTTATTCCAGACCCCTTAATAACGTTAGAGTTTTTTATTTTGAGGCATAATCCAATTTTCTAAATTAACTCGTTCCATACATACATTGTATTGTGTTACCATAATTGTTTTTATAATGTTGTTATTAATACATCATATTGTTTATATTTATATAGTAATAAGAGAAATAACGTGGTATATTTAATACAGATATGGTTAAAAAGTATAGTAATAATGAATGATAAAGAGTTTAGAGGCGAGTTAAAAATATTAGGACTCAGGGGGCATGATGAAAATGTTCTCAGGGTAATTTTAGACGGCTTATCAAGACATTTACCGATTAGGCAAATCGCTCAAAATACTGGTGTGACTGAAAAAACCATCGCTAAGATGAAGTCTAAATCTGTAGCCATTGCTGAAATATTAACCCGGAGAGATGGGAATACACCCCTTGATGTCACTAAAGAGCATTATATTGTTTACGAATCTGGATTCGAGAAACACATTGATTCCAATATCAAAAGGGGTGGGATTCAGGATTCTCGTGATGATATATACGGAGAACAAAGACTCAAGATAATGGAATCACTTGAGCAAAGAGTACCTAAAGAAAAATGGAATGTTCAGTATTTAAAAAAAATAGGATTTAAAGAGAACATAGCTGTAGCTATGCTGTCTGAATATGACAGTATAGAGATATATAGAACTCGTGCTGAGCAAAAATTCCAACTTATACCATCTGGTAGAGAATATGAAGAACGTGTTTCAAAAGGTATTCTTACCCCGAGTGTTAGGCAGCAACAAGTTCATCTTCCAATAAAAAAACTAGCAATGTTTACATCATTTAATAGATATGTCGAATTGTTTTATAGCGTTATATTCCAAGAGATAGTCCAGGATTCAGATGTCATACCTCCAGAATATTTACGCACTTCACTTCAAATAATTATTAAGGGTTTGTATGATGACCCATTAGCCGTAAGAACTGGTGTGGCAATGATTAGGTTTTCTATATGGCGTTCTAGCCCGATCTATAGAGAGGGTTTTGTAAATTCCTTGAGAACTTGGAAATCTAATAAACAACAGCTCGATAGATATATTGTAGCCATAGATAAAAAGATTAAGAACAACAAAATGTATTTGGAAAAACTGAATAGTGATGTTTTTTATTAAGAAAGGAGAGCATGAGTAATGGCTAAAAGAGATAAGAATCAAGGTTCGGAATACTATGAAAATGGCAAAAAGAAACGGATTGCAAAAGTATCCAACAAAGAGGAACGCCCATATAAAGAATTCGGAATTCAAGGACAATCCTTAAAAAGTTTAAAGTTAGACTATGATGTATGGACTGGAGACCCGGTAGAAGTTAGTGTTGCTGAAAGGAATTAGATTTCTTAGAAATTAGTCGTGTCATAAGTTGTAAGTCTACTATACATAGCTAGAGGATAAGGAATAAGTGTAAGATAGCATAAATTTATTAAGATAATACATTCGTGTATAAGTATGATTATAGAAAGTATTCATACTAATTGGTAAAATAATATGCGATATTTTTAAATAGAGGTGAAAGTTATTTTTTTAAATAAAAAAATTCAATTCAATTTAAATATAAATGTTGATCAAGTCAATAAATACCACAGAGCAGTTGATCATTATGAAAATAATAGCTCTGAGAAAAAATCACTACCTTTTTTATATTTATTATCAATAAGTATTAAGTCTATTTTAGATCATTTTAATTTTCCTTCCGGTACAATACATATGGCCCAGACACTAACAACTTTGGCTGAACAAGATATTACGGAATCTAGTTATATCGCTAAGGCAGAGATAATTCAGGAAAATCAAAGAAATAATGCAACTGTTTTAAAAGTTGAATTCAATATAGAAAAAGAGGGGTTCGGGGATATTGTTAAAGGTTCTACTACATTAATGATTCCGGAATAAGGTTATGCAAAAAACTGTTGGCGAAATATATACATCAAACAATGTTCTTATTGAACAAATTCAAATTAATCAATATGCAGAAGCCTCTGGGGATGATAATCCAATTCACCTAGACTCTGAATTTGCACAAAATAGTAACTTTGGCGGTATTGTCGCTCATGGTATGTTAGTGTTGGCTCAGATTTCTGAGTTGTTAACCAGTATATTTGGGACTAACTGGATACATAATGGTCATTTAGATATTAGATTTCGTAGGCCAGTGTATGTTAAAGATTCGATTCAAGCTATAATTGAAATTACATCTATAGAATCTATCAACAATAAAAGTGAAATAAACTGTAAAGTTTCTTGTATCAAAAATAATGACGAATCAGTAATTGTTGGTACAGCGATAATATATATATGAGATATAAAATACTGAAGGATAATTGAATGTTTAGTGTTGCTTTAGATGCAATGGGTGGTGATTATGGTCCAATTGAAACCATTGAAGCTGCCCTGAAAATTATTAATGATCATGGATATGTAGTTTACCTTGTTGGAGAAGAATCTAAAATAAATAATATCCTTTCTGGTAAAAGTTATGATAAATCTCTTCTTTATGTTGTTAACGCTGATAGTGTTATTCAAGACAATGATAATCCATTAAAAGCATTAAGAGAAAAACCAAATGCTTCAATAGTCCAGTGTATGAATTTAGCAAAATCAGGCACAGTTGATGCAGTTGTTAGTATGGGCTCTACTGGGGCATCTATGGCTAGTGCGTCGCTGATTCTAGGTTTACTTGAAGGTATAGAAAGGCCAGCTATTGGTGGACCAATGCTGGGATCATTATCAGATGTTGTATTTTTAGATGTTGGTAGCAACTTGGATTGTAGACCATCTCAGTTACTTGGTTTTGGTGCAATAGGAACAGTTTTCTCAGCAAATATTCAAGGAAAGGATAATCCACGGGTTGGTTTATTAAATGTAGGTACTGAATCAAACAAAGGAAATAAACAAATAAAAGATGCATATGAATTGTTTGATAAAAGTTCATTAAATTTTATTGGTAATATTGAGAGTGTGGATTTGTTTACAGATAAAGTAGATGTTGCAATTTGCGATGGATTTATAGGTAATATTCTTTTGAAATACACTGAAGGCATTGGTTATGCCATAATAAACAAAATTGGATCTATGGTCGCAGATTTTCTTCCTCCAGAATTAGTGCAGAAATTATATAATGAAATCGCTGATAAAATGAATGTTGCTGAAATAGGTGGTGGCGGGCCACTATTTGGCGTAAATGGTATCGTAATTGTTGGGCATGGACGATCTAAAGCAGATAGTATAGCAAATGGTATTTTATTAGCTAAACGAGCATATGATGTGGAATTAACTAATCTAATTAGAAAAGCAATAGATACTGTTTAAAGGGTTAATATGACAGGCGTAGATAAAAAAATAGCATTAATTACAGGTGGTGCTCGCGGGATTGGGAAGAGTATTGTTTTGAATATGGCTAAAAATAATTACGATATTATTCTTAATTATAATCAATCACAAGAATCAGCAAATGCTTTAGCAAAAGAAGTGGAAAATATTAGCAATAGCAAAGTAAAAGTGGTACAGGCTGATGTTTCAAAAGAATTAGAAGTGCAAAAAATGTTTTTAGAAATATCCGAAGAATTTTCAGGAGTAGACGTTTTAATTAATAATGCTGGAATAACCAAAGATGGCTTATCTATGCGTATGAAAATTGAAGATTGGGATAGTGTGATTAATACAAATTTAAGAGGTTCATACCTGTGTTCTCAACTTGCCATAAAATCAATGATGTCCAACAGATGGGGTAGAATAATCAATATTTCTTCAGTAATTGGATTACATGGGAACGCAGGACAATCAAATTACTCAGCTTCTAAAGCAGGATTGATTGGGTTAACAAAATCTATGTCTAAAGAATTAGCTTCTAGAAATATAACTGTAAATGCTATTGCTCCTGGATTTATTAAGACTGAAATGGTTGAAACTATATCTGAAAAAATGCAAGAAGGTATTCTTTCTAGAATTTCCATGAATCGATTTGGAGAAAGCGATGATGTGGCATATTTGGTGGAATTTTTAGCTTCAGAAAAAGCAAGCTATATTACTGGACAAGTTATAACAGTTGACGGGGGATTAGCTCTTTAGGCTATAGAATTTGGAAGCTCTGTCTCTAGAATTTCTGCCTCTCCTATTGATTGGCTATTTTCGTTTACTAATTGATATGTTTTACCAGTTTCACAATATTTTTTATTAATTATTCCGAGGCCAATTTTATTTGTATTGTCTACCGAAGTTATAATTCCAATATTATTATCTTCGAATTTTATATTGGTAATATTTTCAGGACCTTTAAGTTTAATAGAAAGTCTTTTTAGGAATTTTTGTACTTTTTCATATGTGTTTAGCCTTAGAATCACTTCTTGACCAATATAACAACCTTTAGTCATATTGATAAGGTAATTTAAATTAATTTCCCAAGGATTAAAGTTTACATTTATTTCTTTATCGAGTCTGGGTATACCTTCATTGATTCTTAAATAATCATACTGGTATTCAGTTAATATTTTCACATTAGATTTAATTTTTGATAAAAAATCGATAATATCATTTTTATAGTTTGCTGGTATCAGTAGATCATATCCTACAGTTCCAGTTGGGTCAGTTCTCATAATCAGGCAACTATTGCCATTAATTTCTAGCGATTCGCATGTGAATTTTTCAATTATTGGTTTTTGGGCGAGGCATTCACTCCAATTTTCCCCAATTAAAGTAATAAGGCTGTATTGAGAATTTGTATCTACTACTGATATATCTTCTATAAAAGTATAGGTATCGATCCAGTCGATAACTTCTTGTGAGTTATTCTGACTTGTAAACATTAGTATCTTTGAATCGAGTTTGAAAAGTGTAATTACATCAATAACTCTTCCTTTATTGTTTGTAAGAATGGTAGAGTCACCGTGGTTAATTGTTAAATCATCAACTTTATTACTGGATAAACGATTTAATAAGTCTAGAGAATCATTTCCTTGGAGTTCATAAATTCCAAGATATGAACGATCGAATATATATTGAACACATTTTGTAGATAGTGTATTTACCATAAAATTTTAGACAGAAAAAGATGTTCCACAACCACAAGTAGTTTTAGCATTTGGGTTGCTAAATACAAATCCTTTTCCATTCAATCCACCTGAATAATCCAATATGGTTCCTGCTAAAAAGATATAACTTTTTTTATCAATAAGTATAGTGATCCCGTGTTCTTCAATAACCTTATCTGTTTCAAGGTATTCGCTATCAATGCTTAGATCATAGGTTAATCCCGAACAACCTCCACCTTTAACCCCCACTCGTAGTGAAACATTTTCTTCAGATTGGCGTCCCGTGAAATCTCGTACATGCTTAGCAGCATTTTCAGTTATTGTTATAGTTAATGGTGTCATAACTTATCCTAATTTAATTTTTCTTGAGTTTATAATTCGTGATTATTTTAGTCAATATATTTCTGAGTAATTAATGGTATACTAAACACATGTTTAAATTATACACTAAATATGGAGATAATGGTCAAACAGGATTGTTGTATGGGGGACGAGTATCAAAAGATGATATTCGGTGCAACGCATATGGCACTGTTGATGAAATAATTTCTTCATTAGGTTTAGCTAGATCTTTTTCAACAAGTGAAGAAGTAAATAAATATCTAAGAGTTATTCAGGTCGAATTATTTACAGTTGGATCAGAACTTGCAACAGATGTGAATATGTATGAGACAATGAAGTCTAATTTCAAGGTTATTGGTCAAGATAATATTGATTATTTGGAAAAACTCTTAGATTACATTACTCCAAAATTAGAATT